>JAGLUV010000001.1 GCA_023134215.1 Candidatus Thorarchaeota archaeon
GCAAAGGCACAGAAGGACGTGCTGAGATTACTCTTGGGTACGGAGAGGCCCATATGATTGCGGCTGCGCTCGAGAAACTCGCACAGACTGCACGCAATTACAAGCAAACCTACAAGAAGACTACAGATGTGGGAGGAGGGAATCGCATAGACTTTGAGAGAGCTGAAGATGGCACAATCACGGTTTCCGGCGATAGCCAGACCTACTTCCTCACTGAGAGCGAGGTGCGTGAGCTTGCTGATATGCTAAACAACCTGCCTCCTGTCGAGGTTGTTCCGCCCTCGAAGTATGTTCAGAAAACAGCCCCTGAAGCGGGTGTCTGTTTGATTGTTAAGAATGGCGGATCGTCATTGTCACTGACCTTGCCTGAAGCGGCATTGGTCAGAACGGCCATTCAGAACAGCATCGAGAGTAGGTTCTTTCTTGAACCGATTATGATTGGGAAGAAAGAGCTGCGCGTCACAAGAAGTAGTGGCCTGAAGTGGTTGCTGAGCTACAAAGGAAGCGAAGTAAAATTCACAGCCTATGAGATAGAGGCGCTAATGGTAGGACTTCACAATGGTCTTCTTGATGTTCTGATGGACATGGTGAAATCGTTAGGCAGTGACGACATCGCAGACATTCGCATGAAGAGTCAGATTCAACGGATTGAACAGGATTCAGCAAGTATCTTGGGTGAGCACAAGAAAGCGAAAGGCAGAGTGCGAAACATTGTCAAGCGGTCAAGAAAAATACTGGGCACAGTGGAAGACGCTGAAATTCGACTTGAGGAGTTCGTTAAATTGTGCAAATACATTCAGTCGAAATATGAGCCTGAATTCGTGAAGCCCTTCTTTGACCTGATTGGCAGGACATTCGTTACTGAATCGTAGGCGTGTACGGCACAACTCTTATGAAAGCGAACTCGCTGAACCATGCATTCCCTGCGGTGAGGTTTCCGACTTGGGTATGAGGTACATTAGCCAGCTTGGCAAGCGTTGGGGAGCGCGAGCTCCAAGGCAGTTCCTCCGCATGTATGGTCTTCATCGTGTGCCCTTTGGCGACATTCTCAATAACATTTTCGATGCGCTTGACGACCACAACGGGCACTTTTGTTTTCCAACTGTGGCTGCAGTTGCTAAAATGCGCCCGGAGTTGGTACGACGGATAGTCTCTGAAGGCCACGAAGTAGCAAGTCATGGCTACAACCATCTCCGTTATCCAACGTTGACGCCAAGTGAACGGAAAAAAGACCTGATGCTGAGCCTCCAAGTCTATAGGAAGATGGGAATCGAAATCAATGGATTTAGGGCGCCCTATGACAACTACACTGACGATATGCCTGAATTAATTGAGAGCCTTGGTTTCACCTGGGATGGCGGATTCGGATACAGGCCAGAACACCGAGAGAAGGACCACTTCTTCAATGTGAAACTAGACAGCAAGATGTCGAGCACCACATACATCCCGCTCAATATTTGGAGCGACGATAAAATGATTGATGGTCTTGGAATGGGACCTGAAGCTGTAGCTGCTCAGCTCAAGCGCGAGATCAAGAATGCTTCCACCAGTGGAGGTGTTGTTATGTTCGATCTGCATCCAATTAGGATTGGGCAGCCTAAGTTCGTTGGTACTCTGAGAACTGTGATGGAATACGCTGCGGAACTGGGGACTTGGTGCCCAAACCCGGTAGATGCCGTAACGTATTGGAAGAAGCATGGCAAGTGGAAAGGGGATGCAACCTTCTGCTTATTGCTCACAGGTGACATTGATAACTGGGTCTTCGCAGACTACCTAAGGAGATATCTGTGGCGAAGGATGGACTCTGTCAACCGAAAGGGAAGTGTTGATTGACATGGG
>JAGLUV010000010.1 GCA_023134215.1 Candidatus Thorarchaeota archaeon
CTGTGTAACACTCTCAGGAATTTCAGCAGGACCTGCCGCTGCGCCACATACGTAGACATGGTCACCAGCGACAACCTCATTCTCAGAGATGGAGTCAGCAGGACCCACGAAGCCACTGGCAGAGTGTAGACCGAGTGATTTGATCAGCTCAGCACTGCCCTTCGGCGGTTCCAATGCCGATGAGAGAACAAAGAGATCGACATTGAATTTCAGGTACTTGTCAAGCAGCGAATCATAGGCTATGATGTCTAAAGTCCCATCCTCACATGCTTCCAGTCTGCTTACCCTTCCGCGGACGAATCTGACAC
The DNA here is from genome assembly GCA_023134215.1 of Candidatus Thorarchaeota archaeon. Taxonomy (GTDB): domain Archaea; phylum Asgardarchaeota; class Thorarchaeia; order Thorarchaeales; family Thorarchaeaceae; genus WTCK01. Next base: position 309 of record JAGLUV010000010.1, read on the forward strand.
CGGCATCACGCGCCACCCGATAGTAACGTTCATGTCTGTCGTAAGTTCGGATGTCCATGTATACTACTGCCACTTGGACGCTATCTCGTTCCAGAGTAATGATGTTAGCATGCTTTAGCGCATAGACACAGCATATCTTGGAGCAGAAGGGGTAGTAGTTCTCATCTCTACTGCCGACACATTGCACCATCATCACCCTCTTTACCTGGCCACCATCAGAGGGGCGAACCAAGGCGCCTCCCGACTTTCCGTTGGGATCAAGAATCTGAGCCAATTCCAGCTGCGTAATCACATTGGGTATCTTGCCGTAGCCATACTCATCTATTGAAACAGGTTTCATCTCATGATAACCAGTTGCAATCACAATGTCAGAAACCTGAACCGTTTCCTCCGAGGATTGGGCGCTCAGACTAATCGCCTTTGTCGGGCACTCCTCTTCTGCCTTCTTGGCGCCTTCGTCACTCATCTCAGGGTCATAGAGCACTGCCTGAGGTTGACATTGCGGCGAAGGTAAGCTGAAAGCGCTAGAGCGCTCAATGCAAAGTCCACACATGATGCACTTCTTTGAATCAATGTACTGTGGACCTACGCTAAGTTTGGCTTGAAACTTGCCAGGGCTGCCGCTTATCTCAATGATTTCGGCATTGACTTTGAGATCAATATTTGGCTGGTCCAAGATTGCGCTTCTATAGAAGCATTTCCGGATTCCAGGCCTCAATCGACTCCCTTCGAAACAGTAGAAGCAATCATCCGTTGGGAATGCCTTGTACAGGTCCATAGCATTTCCACCAACAATGGGCAGCCGGTCAACTAGTACAGTTCGAATTCCGGAGTCTGCCAGCTGGAAAGCTGCAGTTAATCCTGCTACTCCGGCTCCAATGATTAGGACCGGATCAGACACTACTGTCTTCACCTCAACCGCTCAGATGCTCGAGAATTGGACCTGCTGGAACTCTGTTCATCTCGAGACCGACTTCATCGTCTCCCATACCCATCGCAAGCCCCAGAATCTGTGTGACGAAGAGAACCGGTAAGTTGTACTCCTCCCCGTATGACTCCTTCAATCCCAGCTGTTGTAGGTCGAGCTGGTTTCCACAAGCAGGACAGGCAACTGTAATGAAGACTGCTCCAGCCTCCTTGATGGACTTTAGCTTGTCGCGCGCCAATCTAATTGCAAGATCTTCATTGACTGGCAGTACGGTGGCACCACAGCACTGCTTCCATAATGGATACTCAACAACACTGGCACCTGCAACTCTAACGAGAGCATCGTAAATCTCTGGTTTGAACTCAGTCACATCTTCTGGACGCAATAGATGACAACCATAGTGGATAGCGATTCCAACTCCATCAAGAGGCTTTGTGATCTTCTTCTTGATTTCGTCAATGCCTATGTCGGTGTATAGCGCTTCAACGAAGTGGCGCGGTTTGATGGTGCCCTTGAACTCTACGCCGGTCTTCTTTAGTTCAGCATTGACCTTCTCTCTATAATCAGCATTATGTGTGAGGAAGTGGTGCACATCCTTTAGAGAGCCAAAACAACCATTGCATGGAGTAACTATGTCATGACCATTCTGCTCAGCAATGGCCAATGTCCGTGCATTGACAGTTAGCCAGCCCACATAGTCTATTGCGCGTAGGTTTGGACTTCCGCAACAGCTGACTCCCTCCATGTAGTTCAGTTCTATGCCAAGCTTCTCGCCAACTCTAAACAGAGTAGTTTCATAGTTTGGATAATTCGCTGGTACACTGCAACCCATGTATAGATTGTACGACGGCATTTATTCATCTCCCCCTACAATACGACCTGTTCTAGTTCCTTTTAGAATAGTCTTGAATTCTTCAGTAGAGAGACCAGGAACTTCTGGCTCAAGATCCATGTCTTCGCGTTCCCAATCTGCAGTGACGACATAGAGCTGGCCCTTGTCTATGAGCTCTTTTGCCAGACCTACGATGCTATTAGGAATCAAACCCTCCTCCGCTGCAAGATTCTTGCAGTCGAAGATTATGTCTGTCACCCGTACATTCTGCGGGCAGCGTTCTTGACACTCAAAGCATGTCAAACAGAGCCAGATTTCCTCAGAGGATAGAACTTCCTCACGCATTCCGAGAAGAATCATGCGTATCAGTTGATGGGGCTTGTACTTCCAAGTGTTAGCAGTTGGACATGCAGCAGTACAAGTCGAACAGGCGAAGCATGCGGAGAGCTCCTCTCCGTTGGGCATACTCCTGATTTCTTCTCGAAAGTTCGGGTCTAGTTTGGAGATGTCAATGGGTTCGATCATCACGGCCGGCGGATCGGCTTTTTCTTCTGTTTCCGTCATAGCAAATGCACCACAGAGACTAAACGAACTATGTGCTAAGTGCGTTTGCGAAATCCTGACAGGTATTAATAGTTTTCATCACTGACATCGGTTGCAAGGAGAAAACATACACGATGCTTTCAGTGTCAAATCTTCAGCCTGTGGTAATCAAACGGGCGTCCTGAGTTTCGTGTCTGCCCTACTCTGAGAAACCACCCTTGTACAGGAGAAACAGAAGGAGGACTATACAACCAATCACCACCACTTCATATCCCAGCATCTCTAGCAGTCCTGCATTTTCAAAGGGCTGCATTAGGATACCAAGCACCGCTAATGCAACACATATGATTCCAACCAAGAGAAGTGGTATACGATGCTTCGGGGGCATGGGATTCCAGTGGTTGTTAATCCCTCTTAGAAGTTTCTGTTCCTATTCTCCTTGGGCCAGCTCTATCATGTTATCCAGTTCTAGCTTCAACGACTCCCAAGATTCAGTTGTATGCTGGCGAAGTTGTGATGCGAGCTGAATCAGATACCCCTTCACCTCTTCGGGAGAACCCTGAATCGCCTTTAGTATCGTGCTGCCATCTCCTGAGAGGATGCGAAGAACACCGCTAAGCGCCACCTGGAACTTTTCATATTCCTGTTCGATTTCGTCCTGCATCCTGACTGTATTGCTTCTCAATTCCGTGAGCTGAAGGATAAGAGTTTCGGGGTTTCTCAATTCTTAACCTCCTACTCTTCAGCAACAACTCTGACTACTGTACCATCACGAAGCCATGTTCGCGCATTCTCTGTTGGTATGGTTGCGATATCCTCTTTCTTGAATGGACCATAGGTGGCCTCGTCTAGACCCATGAATGCATCCTTGATGGGTTGAAGAAATCTGACGAGGACGTAATCCGTAGCCTCTTCCGGAGGAACATCTGATTTATCATCGCCTTTCTTGCGCTTCTTTTTGGTAGATCGTTTTGCAGATGAAGGCGGGGTGCCGACCAGAGCGCCTTTGACGAACTCTTGATGTCCTTCAACTCCTCTCACAAGACGATTGTAGAACTCTTCTTCTGCAAGTGTCATTGTACCCATTGGACGGCTTTGTGCGAGAGCAGCCTTCAGAAGCTTATCCTGTCGGAGTGATAGAAGATCGTTCAACATGAACTCGATGTTCAATGCTTCTTGTGCGAGAATATCAGCTTGGAGTTGGTCTTCTGCTTTTGTTTTGGCCAAGGAAACGCGAACCTCAGAGAGATATGAAACCATTCGACTGAGCTTCAGGTCCTCAAGATCCTGCAGACTCTCGTTCGCGGTTTCCTGTTCCCAGGCAGATTCTATGTCAGTATAATTCACGTCACTCAATGGTAGCTACTCCTTTGCACAGTAGAAAAACTGCAGCAGACATTGGAAGCTCTACAACTTCATCCCCGTACGGACCGTATGCGTCATCGCCAATCCGGAATCTTGGAACCCTAACCTGCCCACCTGTTACTCTCAACTTAAGCGCACCTTCGTCAAAGGCAAGAGCGTCGCCGAACGGGTCGAAATCATCTGTTTCATCACGCGTAATCTCGGAAACAAGGAAACCTGTCTTGCCATTGAGGCTTCCTATTAAACGGATGACTCTGTGAATGTCATGAGTTACTGGCACATCGATCTCTCCACCAAAGGCAATAGTTGATTTGGCTGCAATCTCTTGCCAAGATTTCACGCCTATGCCTGGCACAGTAGTGATAATGGGTGGCTCTCGCTGAAGGCCCTTTATGGCAGCAGTCCTGTTCTTCTTCAGAAGTTTCACCCATTGTTCCGTTCCATGATAGGTGTCGATGTTCCTGATGAACTCAACCATCGCATGGGCAATCTTCCCAGTCCATCCGGGAAAGCTCTGGGGTGAAACCTGGGGAGTCCTGCCAACGGTAACAACTGCCTTTGTGCTGTCGAATCCCATTCCGGTTATGAAGTGCACAATCTCGACACGCGCATTCGAGCCTAATTTGTATACTCTCGGGTCACGCACTCTGATATGGTATCCTCGATGACCGCTGTAGTTCAGTTGAATCAGCTCCGGATTGATTCCTAGGTCATGAATCAAGAAGTCATCGTACACCTTCAACAGGGTCTTCTTTGCGTCATCAAGACACTTGTCACATATCCATTTTCGGCTGCTGAAACTCATGCCCTTACACTTCGGACAACCGGTCTTAGGGGATCGTCCGGAACCTGTTTCGCCGCACTCGGGATTATTGCACCTCCATGCGTCATGCTCTTCTGAGCAGGGCGAGTTAAGATGATCAGCATCTATGTCAAAGACTAATTCCGCTCCTTGCCACTCCTTCTCGTCCATGTGCCTAGCGACAGGTATCTTGTAGAATGCGGCAGAATGATACACGCTATGGGGTGCTAACGTAGCGAGTTCCTTAGCTAGCGCTTCAGCAGTCCGAAAACCATGATGCCGCGTCCAGTTATTTACTTGAATGTCGGAAGAGCCACAGTTTGGACATTTTGATACCCTGATGAACGAGTTCCCAGAGCGTCCACACCCTTTGCGTATCGTGGACCCAGATTCATCGCGTTCAATCCTCTCAAAGCAACGCCAGGTATACGCCCAACTCTCCATGCCAAATTCTCGAGCGTGAACTTTTGAAGGTATATCGATATTCTCGGGATTGGCCCGATAGTGATCCTGAAATGTCAGCTGCAGGAATTTCGTTTCTTGAGCCCGTCGCGGCATAATCCTGAAGCTCCACTTCCACGCATCATTTGTGCTTGTGATAGTACTAAGTACTACCTTCTCTCCACACGAGGGGCAAGAATGAAGCTGATTCGTCCACCCTCTGCAATCGCGAACTCCATATGCATGGGCTTGCTCGTGCTGAACTGGATGACTATGCTATCACTGGTCATCGCCTTCGAGATTTCAGCGAGATAATTCAGAGCGTACATAGAGTTGGATTTGCTCTTCACATTCAGCTCGAACAATGATGATTCTTCACCGAGTTTCAAGGCGATCTGAGCTTCCCCTGTATCGCCTTCACCGGTGAAAATGAGCGATTTGCCGTCAGCAGAGATTCTGATGTGACTTGAAACCACTCCAACATCCTTCACTGCCTGTTTGAAAGCGTCAGCGAACATCTCAGCCTTGATATCGAATGCAAGACTGGGTTTCTTCGTTCGATCATCAGGAGGTGTGAGAAGCTGAAGCTTAAACTGTCTGTCCGCTTGGCCAAGCATCTTGATTTCAAACCGCTTTTCAGCTTCATCAAGATTGAATTCTAGCTTGTCGTCAGCTGCCATCCGCTTGCTGACTTTTACCAGCTCATCAATTCCCAAGCAGACATCATATTCGCCATCGCATTTGTACTCTTGAAAAACCCCGGCAGGCAATGTCAAATCCACCATGGCCGCCTTGGATGAGTCCAGCTGGCGTAATGACAAGCCTGTTTCAGACACTATGAAGTGTGCCTCTGTAAGGAGCGTGGCAAGGGCGTCTATAATCTGCTTCCATGTTTTGCTACTGTCAAGGGTCGCGTGAAACATGTCGATTCCTCCTATCGTTCGTCTACTGTATCAACTACCTGTGAATCCTATTTGATGGTATGCTCATGGATGTTGAAATCTGCCACTTCAGCTAGATCCATGAATGAAACTATAAGCTTCAACTCGTGAGGCTCAAGCAAACTACACCAATGATGTTCCCTACTTAAAGTGTACTCTTCTTTCAGATTGGAG
>JAGLUV010000100.1 GCA_023134215.1 Candidatus Thorarchaeota archaeon
TATGTCGCACATCACATCAGTCAAATTCGAGGATTCAGTCTGCCTTATTCTCCCAATACGCCACGCATGCACGAGTGTGTTATATCAGCTGAGGAGCTTGCAGAAGAAACCGGCGTGACTGCAATGCATGTGGCAAAGCGCCTTCTTGATCTTGGAGTTCATTCTCCCACTATGTACTTCCCACTGATTGTTCCAGAGGCACTTATGATAGAACCCACGGAATCTGAATCAAAAGAAGATATTGACCTCTTGATAGGCGCATTCAAGCAGATATCCGACGAAGCGTACAGCAACCCGGATATTGTCACAAGTGCACCACATTCGACAGCACTCCGCGACTTGGACGAATACCGAGCGGCACATCCCAAGACGCTCACATTATCTTGGAGAATGCACCAGAAACGTAAGGCGAAATGAATCGCTGAGGACCACCGAAAGCGTTACAGGCATCTTTTCACATACGATGGGTGCGATGATAATTGAAAAAAAGGCTGGAAAACACAGCATCATCCTGAATGCGGTTACAATTGGCAGAGACCTTCTCGTGACTATCTACGGCGGAGATGAGCATCACATTGGGGGGGTGGCAGTAGCGCATTCTACAAGGAGCCACTACAGGGATGCCACTACTGTCAGCGTCAATACATTCACGTTCCCGGGTCATAAGGACTATGTTGTGGCCAACTCTGCGGCGGAGAAAATCTGCAATTCTATGGGAGTTCCTGTCGTCGTAACGGTTGGAATTCACATTGATAGAGCAACAAGAGAGGAAATCGACGAGGTAGTAAGAACAGTGGATGGCATGGTGGAGGACCTGATTGCTCAGTATCAAAAGGCTGAATAGCGTGCAGATGGGCGTTCTAACAGGTCACCATATGCGTGTCATGTTCAAGCCCTTTGGGCCACTCAGACGACTACTGAAAGAGAGTCTAATCGAGATTGAAGTTCCTTCTGACTCCACTGTTCGGGAAGTGATATCCCGGGTCATCGAGATAGGAGGCCCTGATATGAACCGTCTGATAATGAATGGATCACGCATCAGCGGGAACCTGATAGTGTTGTTGAACAAGAAAGATGTGGCCACCCTGAATGGAGAGGCAACTTTGGTGAGTGAGGATGATGTGGTTTCCATTCTTCCTCACGTGCAAGGCGGATAGGTGACACACATTTGGGCGCAATATCATACTACTTGGAAACCTACGGGTGCGCCCTAAACACTGCAGACTCGGACATGATTGCAGGCCATCTTAGCGATCAAGGCGCCAAGCGAGTTCTTAGTCCCGAGGAGGCTCATGTCATCATATTGAACACATGTGGTGTCAAGGAGCCAACAGAGGACCGGGTCATTCATCGCTTGGGAGAGCTTTCGAAGATGGCAAGGCCAGTAATAGTCGCTGGGTGTTTACCGATAATATCCCTTCAAAGAGTGCAGAAGGCAATCCCCAATTACGCGGCTATTCTTGGTCCCCAATCGATTGAAACTCTGGGCTTGATTGTTAATCGTGTGATGAAGGGTGAACGCGGCCTTCTTCACCTTGAACCCGACACTGGCTCCAAGCTCCAGTTCTTCAAAGGTCCACCCAGCAGTATCATATGTACAGTTCCCCTCTGTGAAGGGTGCTTGGGCAGCTGTACGTATTGTGCAGTCAAATTCGCTAGGGGTAGGGTGAAAAGCTATTCAATCAAGTCACTGCACGATGTGGTTCGTCGATGTGTTCACCAAGGTTACCGGGAGATTCGTCTGACAGGTCAAGACACAGGAGTCTTTGGACACGAAACCGGAGAAACCCTTGTGGAGCTTTTGCAGGCTTTGGATGCCATTGAGGGGACTCACATGTTCAGGTTGGGCATGTTTAACCCCCACCATATCCTAGACTCAATCGGTGAGTTTCTGCAGATCATGAGTTCCCCACGCTTCTTCAAGTTCTTCCACATACCACTACAGTCAGGCAGCAACAACACCCTCGGTGACATGGAGCGCCGCTATTCGATTGAAGATTGGCAATCAGCTGTGCGCTCAATCCGAAAGAAGATTCCACTGGCTACAATCGCCACAGACATCATTGTGGGGTTTCCTGGTGAAACTGACGAAGACTTCGACAAGACGATTGAAGTCATTAGCAACGTAAAGCCCTCTGTCGTCAATATATCGAAATACGGAGACCGCCCCGGCACAGTTGCCTCGCGGGCCAGAAACAAGGTGAATTCATCAGTCAAAAAAGATAGAAGCCGACAGCTATCTGCACTTGTTGCAGAGGTTGTAACTGAGCGGAATGCGACTTGGCTTGGATGGACCGGCCCAGTCCTAGTAGTAGGTGCTGCTTCGAAAGGTGGAATGCTTTGCAGGAATACCTCGTACAAGGCGGTTATCATTCAGAAACAGCTGACGCCAGGAAACACTGTTGATGTAGAGATCACAATGGCTCATCGAACGCATCTAGCTGCGACTATTGTTCCCTAGGTTTGATATCCAAATTTACAATCTGGCCTGTCTTGGCGCTCTTTCTTGCAGCTTCCACAATCTCCAAGGCGGCAACGCCATCATCCAGACCCACCTTAGGCTTGGCGCCTGTTTCAATACAAGTGAGGAAGTCGTTGATGACCTCTCCAAGAGGCTCGCCGTAGACTTTGATGGTTGCTCCCCTCTCTGGAAGTCTTAGTGTCCTGCCGTCTGCAGATGGTTCTTGGTCCAAGTCAGTAACCTTGATGATCTGCGCGAACAAATCCAAGACCAACGTTCCCTTTGTTCCAGAAACATCCATTGTACGCTTTCTGCCTGCGTATTGCCTTGACAGGTGGAATATATGCTGTGTACCGCTTTCGAACTTCACAATCATACTGCAATCGTTGAATACGTCGCCCGATTCATTGCACTGTGCGTAGAGTTTTGCAGGTCCGTTGCTTATCCTGGCCATGATATCGAAGTCATGAACTCCAATATCCTCGAAGACATCGCCAAGTGATGGGATTCTAGTTGGCTGAACGAATCCTCTTCTGTCATGTATGATTGTTTGGGGTGTTCCTATTGCACCCGTCTTTATCAAATTGAGAGCCCGATCGACAACTGGATTGTAAATCTCCGAGTGCGAAACCACCGTGCTAATGCCTTTGTCCCTTAGCACTTTCGCTACTCTCTTTGCGTCCTTGTAGCTGCTGGCAATGGGCTTCTCTATCAAAATACCTTTGATTCCCTCGTACTTGCGAGCAATCTCTTCTGCAATCTTCGCGTGAGTCGATGTTGGAGTGGAAATGATTACACAATTGATTGAGGCAGATTCAATCATTGTTTCATAGCTTTCGAAAGCCTCGACGCCATGCTTACTGGCGACTTCATTGGCTCTGTCTAGGTCTGTATCTGCAATCGCCACCAGCTGGCGCAAGTTGCCAAGAATTCGAGCATGAATTCCACCCATATTGCCTACGCCTATGATTCCAATCCTTAGAGATGTCATAATGGTTCACCCCTTGGAGTCTGAGGTGCACCCGCTTCATGATGCCTTTATACATTGTCCTCAATGAAATGATGCATCACAGTTGGTGTGATTCTCCCGACTGAGATGACTGGATGTCCTGTCTTGTATAAATCACGCATTACATTTTATCAACTACTGGCATGAGGCGCTTAAATTGCAGAGAGCGGACCTATGCATAGCAATCAGTGTGAGCAGCTCTGGCTTTCTCTGAGGCGCTGATTACCCCTACACCTTACATCAGCCTCAACAGGGATTCGTTCCGCTCCAGATGAAGCTTCTCACCTCACGGACCCATCCCCGCACCGCCCTCCCTCGCATGGGGGTGGGTCCCCCAAGATATCTTGACTTCCTACTGACAATATAGACTGGGCGCTTTTCATATTAGCCTCGTAAAGAAAATGAATGGTGCGGAGGGCGAGATTCGAACTCGCGAACTTCTACAAGATTACCCCGGTGATTACCGCTTGACTACAAAATAGGCCATCAAAACAGCTAGCGCAAGTCCAATCAAAGCTGAAAGCTGTATTCCCGGTAAGAAATTTTGGCATCCTACTGCTAACCCGAGAGGCATTCGTTCTAGACTATAGCACCATTGAATCAAGCGAATATACTCGATCATAACTACTGCTGTGCCGACTACCATTGATATCAGAATAACAATGATTTGAAAGTCAAGGCTTTTTCGTCGTTTTAGAAGCAAACCTGTTGGTAGACCAATAAGAATCATAGTACTCAGTGCCAAGATCGCATAATCCAAAATTGGAGATGCAATTGATGTCAATTTTAGAATCTCCTCTATCTTACACAAAGGGAATTACAAAACGAATAAGCCTTTTTCTTCTCATAGAGGTGGATGGTGCGGAGGGCGAGATTTGTTTTTTTACGCAAAAGAGCCACTGTACACAAGTTCATAAGGAGTCATCCTGAGAAACTAATTGCAGGTACACGAAAAGCGAGAAGCGTTTTCTATCATAGGAATTATCGAGGTTTTTTCAAGCATCGTAAATTTCACAGAAGGACACTACACTAGTTTTGACGACTTGCATATCGCATTTAGCGAGTGAATAACAATGGGTTATGAAGAACGTGAGCCAATTGAGGCTACAGTGGCTGAACTAAAGCCACGAATGAAGAATGTCACCATTTCTTTCAAGGTGATTAGTATAGGCGAACAGCGTGAGATTGAATCCCGCAAGGATGGATCATCTCATCGTGTTTGTGATATCACCGTTGGTGATACAAGCGGAACCGTTCAGGTTCCACTCTGGGATGATACTATTGATAGTGTTGAAGAAGGTGCTACCTACAATCTAACCAATGGATACACCGGACTCTTTCGAGGAAACCTGCGACTAAATGTTGGTAGGTACGGTGAACTCAAGCAAGCTGATGAAACCATCGAAGAAGTCAACATGGATGTCGATATGTCTCTTGATGAGCACGAAGACGACAGACCCCGCAGGAGCTACGGTGGAGGCGGCCGAAGTGGCGG
>JAGLUV010000101.1 GCA_023134215.1 Candidatus Thorarchaeota archaeon
TCAAACAGGAACGTGCACCTTCACTAACTGCACTATCGGATTTCGATAAGAAGGTCAAAGCGCTCATCAAGATGTCAAAGAATGTAGTATCCACTGCACTCACAGACTCGGAGAAGGCAATTCAGAGTGTATCCCTTGATGTGTCCCAGAAGACAAGCTCACAGGTTCTTGGCACCATAGACAAGGCTCTGGTGAATCTCGGTTCCTCAGCAGATTCATTGACTGTATCTTTCGACCAGTTAGACAAAGATCTCAGTCAAGCATCAAGGGTCGCTCATGACTCACTCACGTCTCTGATAAGTCAAACAAGATTGATGTCGAACGAGCAGGCGGATTTAACTCGCTCAGAGATGCTCGGTGCATTCAAGGTCACTGAATCTGCTACTGACGCCATAGACTCCTGGAAAACGGATGTCAGAGGAATCATGGATGTTGCATCCCAGTCCATGACTGCACAATTCGAGCAGGTGGCAGTGACGGAGCGAAACTACCTAGACGCAAACAAGAATACGCTTGTAGCTTATCTTGACAAGATTCGAACCATTGTTGTGGAGGAGTATGGTACACTCCAGAGCTTGGCAGTGATGATTGACAGCGAGTTTGCTAAGCATCTTGATGACACCAAGATATCGATGATGGGCTTATTCCGCAGCGAGCTTGAGGGTGACGAAACAACCCTTGAGGTCGCAACGGATAAGCTGCGCAAAGATTTGAACAAATGGTCAGCCAAAACTGGACGGTCAATTGGAAGGAAAACGTCGAAGGCCAGCAACGAAGTGGTCGAGGTTCTTGACGGCAAACTTGCTGAAGTTGACACCATGACCGATAAGATGTTCAACGAGGTCAAGTCTTCGCTTGGCGCTGTTGCTGCATCAGCGGGCACCACGAACGAAACAATTCTCACTAGCATCAATAAAAGTGCGCATAAACTCGGAAAAGACATTGATACCAAACTTGGAGGTGTCACCACACGTTTCTCCTCGACAGCGGACAAGTACGTCACTGGAGCGGGAGTGCTCTATGAGAATCTGAATACAAAATTCGACGAACGAGTCAGTCAGTCGATCAAGGCCTTGAGTTCGAGTGTAGAGCGGGCGCGACATGAGATTGACACCATGATGGAAGATCAGATGGGCAGAATTGATTTTCATGCCTCTGAGATTCGAAAGGAATTCCATCTGCAGGTTGAAGATATCTCAAGGCAGTTCATTAACATGACTCAAGGGTTGGAAGCTGCATTCGGAGGGCTTGTAGCCAGTCAGATAGTCGAAACTCGCGATTTCATTGCATCCACACACACTGAGTTCAACGCAGCTCTGAATGCTGAGATGAATACCCTTCGAGATGAGTCTGAGAAGCTCCAAGTCGGGTATTCCTCAGAGATGACTCAACGAATAGAGAATCTCCGAGATTCGGCGAGTACAATGCGCAAAACAATGGAAGAGCTTACCACGGAGAAACGGCAGGAGATGTCCTCTTCCATAGAGAGCACGCTGACTCAGCTTGAAAGCGCGACAACTGAAATACAGGAATCGCTCGAGCGCCTCGAAACAGATGCGACCAAAGAAATCAGCGACGACCTAGCGGAGTTCTCCGAGGAATTCACAGAGGCTCTTACTACGGCCAAGACTAACCTAACTGGTCAGCTTTCAAATCTCAGTGAAGCAACCACAATCGACCTGGAGCGGGGAACAAAGCTAGTTAGGGACATAGCAGACGCGTACTTCACGGACCACATTGATTCCCATCAAAGGCTTATCGCAAGCACGAGTAAGAAATTCGATTCACTCTCAACGGCAATAACCGCAGCATCCTCCCGCAAGATTGAGGCGTTTCAAGTCAATCTTGCGAAGTCTGAGAAAACTGGACTAAAGGGAAGGAATGCTGTGAAGGCTGAGATAGCAGAAGCAATAGAGAGCCACAGGACAGAAGCCAGTCAGGCGTTTGAGGGGGCTGCCATGAGGGCTGATTCGGGTCTGTCGAACATAGCTGATTCCGTTTCAATACTTGGCGACAACCTCAACAACGACGTGCTAGCGGTTCAGCATCAAATCGCCCGAGCAGCCAACTCTGCTGCAAAGAATCTCGCAGATAAGAATCGCGAAAATCTAGAAATACTCGAAGCAACGGGGATTTCGCTCTTCCAGAAGGCGGAGGATACTTTCCGGGAGCACGCCATGACCTTTGGCAACACAAGTACTGCTGCACTAAAACAAGGTGAGGAGAGCCTGACTGACCTACCCGAGATCATTTCAGATATCGTGGATGGCTGCCTCAAGCAAGCAGTAAGTGACGCATCGAAGGATTTTGGCGAGGTTACGGGCAATCTGACTGGATCTTTTTCAGAGTGTGAAAGATCTGCTGAATCCGCAGCCACTGAATTCAAGCAGTTCGTGGAGCAGGTGTCAATGAATGTGACAAAAGTTCGTGATTCTGCCTTTGAGAATGCCCAACAGAGTGTAATCTTGGCTAACCAACATGCATCGAGGAAATTCGAGTCAATTGGTTTGGATCTAAGAGCGCGTTTCAGTACTGAATCGCATGGACTGATTGAATCTGTACTAAATGACTCTGCAGCAAGAACACTGCAGGTCACCAATGTGGGTACAAAAGCAACCAATGCGGCTGAAGAAACAACAGCGGCCCTGTCACAGTCGCGCAGTGAGGCGTTCAACAAGCTCGCCACATCCACCGACAAGACTTTGACTCGCTGGTCGAATAGCGAGAAGAAACAGGCAACATCTTTGCACAAACAAGTGGAAGAAACAGCAACCAGTTTGACGGAATCTGTCAAGAAGACTGTAGAAACCATGGAGGCAGTTCGCAATGCTGGTGAGGGCTTATTGAAGGTCTCAGCTGAGAAGACATGGTACCTAACAGGCAATGATGAAACATGTGCTCATATCATGGACATGGTAGCGAGGGCTGAGGTATCTATGGTCGTATCCGTTTTGAACGTAGAGTGTTTGGATCTGAAGAAACTGAGTAGGACAAAAGCACCGAAGCGAAGAGTACTCATCGTACCCCATGCAGACGAACCAGAACCGGCGCTTGAGGGTTTGCATGGTTGGCGAATATGGTACACGGAAACACCCATGCTCTTTGCGGTAGCAGATGATCGTGAGATCTTCCTAGGCGGGGCGGAAGATTCTGATTTCCCGCTTGGCGTTGTATCCACGGACGAAGCGTATTTGCGCCTCTACCACGATGTCATAGGTCCCCGGCTCATACGTAGTCGAGTACAATAGTCAAAGTGTGATGGAGTAGGTGATGGCATCTTCATCATCGTAGTAGTTGGGTACTCTACCCAACTCCTCCATTCCCATCCTCTCATAGAACCGGTGCGCAGCCAAATTACCCTCACGCACCTCAAGGGCTGCTGTTTTGATTCCTCTCTCAGCCAACGAGTCAAACACGTGTTGGATTAGGCTCCTCCCGAAGCCTCTTCTCTGCAGATTTTCTCTAACAGCGATATTCAGCACTCGGCCTTTAGAAGTATCTGGGCAATCCTCCCAGACGACGTATCCAGCCACACTGCTGTTATGCTCGATGATTTGCATGCATACCTTTTTTCCTTTTCTTAGAGTTACGCATCCCTTCGAACTGGCCAAGGTGACAAAGATATCTATGTCCCAGGGATTAGGAAAGCAACAGTCCTCAATGGCTTTCACTGCAATTACGTCGTCAATTCGCACAGGTCTTGTTCTGTCCGGCATCTGACTTTCTCCTGACAATCTGCTAGTCTTCGTTCTCGAAGCTCCCCTGCAATCCATCAATAGGTTTACCACAACTTGGGCAGAAGGACGCTCGCGATGGCAGTGGACCTTCGCATTGGTCGCATAGCGAGTCTATCCTGAGGTAGCGAGTTTGCAGGTGTGTGCCGTCTTCGAATCCTGCATTCTGAATTAGATCCAAGACCCCCTTTCCAAACCATAGAGCGATTCCTAGAATGATGATCAGTATGACTACTTCAGCAACAGGACCCAAACCACTGGTGATGATGAACGGGAATGCGAAGACGAAACCTGTTTCATCGCCTGTCGAGCTAAGAGCAAGCATCGCCATTCCCGCCCCAACCATGATGATTCCAGTAAGGATGATTGCCAAGTGTTTCTCCTTCATCACACAGCCTCCTCTTTTCCCCATGACCGCTCCATTGATGGGGCTAAAAAGCCTGTGGCATTACGGGCTTTGCCTGAATCACACAAGACATATCAATATCTAGGCTTGTGATAAAGGCGCGACAGTGATTTGACATGCCACAAGCAAAAGGTCGAAAGAAAACCAAATCCAAGAAAAAGAAGCCACGCTATCTCTTCAAGATTACAGTGGTCGGGCCTGATGATAAGCTGCTTGGGGACGTACTTAGTGTACTGAGCGCAGAAGTTATTGCAGTCGATGGAATCCGGATTAGTTCGACGGCTGTGACTATAGAGAAGACGGATGTTAAGACCCTCTTCATGTCACCAAAGCATTCAGCTCTTGACCTCCTGCTATCTGTGACTTATGCGGGTGCTAGCGGTGCAATCATTGTTCTCAAGGAAGCAGATCCAGAGATGGAAACTCTCTACAGAAACGAAATTCGGGAGGAGATTGGTACCGGCGTGGCCACACGTGTTATCGCGCTTGAGTCCGGGATGGACGACTTCAAGAGAAACGAGATTGCGGTTCTCCTGGATGAGATGGTTGAAGAGATACTCTCATTAAAAGTGCATTAGCTTCACCTCTTCCACCTACGTAATAGCAACGCTTTTTTCTAATCTATAGGTAGCCAAGGCTGGTGTCATTCGTGAGCTCAGATGAAAACGACGAAAAAAACGACAATTATTGGCTAGGAGTCCGTGATGCTCTTAGGATGGTGGACTCCTTCGTAAGATGGTCAGCTAGGCATGAAGACAAGGCCAAGAATCTGAATGAATTCATATCCGAAGGACTGATCGCGGCTGCGAAGCGATGCGAGTCGTGTTTGAGTACGACATTAGGTCTTACTTTCGGAGAGTCACTAAGTGGTCTTTCTTCGGATGATTTGCTTGAACCTGCCGACCCGACGGACAGACTGCCGACGCATTATGAGGAACCAACAGAGGAAAAAGATAGTACTGATTCGGATGGTGAAGTGTTGGGCACTGAGGAATTGAGTAAAGAACCGAAATTCGAGTCAGAACCCAAGGCAAGCTCGGAAGTTGAGCCCTCGTCGATTGAAGCCATCGAGCGAACGGAAGATACTGAAATTGAAGATATGCATCTTGATGGACCTTCAAGGGACTTTGGAACCGACTTTGACCTAGGTGAGCCAAGCCCCTTGACAATCGAACCTGAGGATGAAGATCAGGAGTCATCTGTTTCCGAATCTTCAGAACCAGAGGAACCCTCTGAGCCTGAGCAACCGGTGGAGATTGAATCTGCTCTCGCCGAACCTGAGCGTATTGATGTGATTAAGGATGAAGCCGATGACGCACCACCATCGACGGAGTCTGGGCTTACATGGAGTGAGTACGAGCGCGCTACAACTCCCCCCGAAATGACGGCTACACCTGCCTTTGAAGAGCATGCGGCCGAAACCGAGCCTTCAGAGAAGCCTGCGGACTGGAGTCCTAATGATGAATCCATAGTATCAGCGGACGAAGCAGTTGAGGACCTTCACGAAGAACAGGATGAAGTTGACAAAGAAGTACCCGAAATCGAACCCCCGCCGCCTCCACCGCCGCCGGAATCAGATGAAAGTGAGGACGAGCGAAGGCGACGGGCACGAAGACTATTCTTCGGCACATAGAAGGATGCTACTGGAGAATATCCAGATAGACAGAAAGGGCTTTCTCCGGTGTTTCCACCCCTCTTATGGTTGCAGTGCCAGTAGTCGATAATGTGACCTTCACTGCGTTACGAGTTTCAATCAACAGGAATTTTTCTTGCCTAAGCACTTTGTACTTTTTCCCTAGAAGACTCTCAATTGATTTCAAGTCGAGACTGAGTATTTTCATGGGAGACACGTTGAAAGTGCCCGAGCATACAGCTGTCACAATTGGCCCTTCCTGAACAATCATGCTGCCCTCTCGATTCACTGAACATGCCGGGCAGTTCTCAGCACGTGCGATCTCAAAGAAATCGAAACTCAACGAGCTGATGTCTATGGTCATCAGCCTGTTCTTCAAACGCGCCTCCTTCCTAGTTGCCAAGAGGACGGCCTCTCTCACTTCGATTGCGGCAGCGATTGAGAGGAGCGTAGGCGTAACCCCAATCCTTTCGCAGCTGTTCTCCGGATTGTCTTCCACATTTCCCATAATGCATGAGAAGCAACCTGTTTCTCCTGGTACAAACGTGGTCAAGTTCGCGTAGTATTCTACCGCTCCAGCAAACACATAGGGGATGCTCAACGATTGACTGGCATTGTTTACAGCCCGGCGGGAGTGGAACGAATCGAGTCCATCAACGATAATATCACATCCCTTCAGGATATCATTCGCATTGCTCGCCTCTATTGATATGCATAGGGGCTCGAAGTGGACGTGTGGATTCAAGAGCGCAAGATTCTCTGCCGCAACATCTGCCTTCGGTTTCCCAACATCTTGAGTGTTGTAGATAGTCTGTCGCTGAATGTTGGATAGTTCGACAACGTCTCTGTCTACAATCCGTATGACGCCAAAACCGATAGCAGTTAGAAGTCTCAAGGCAGAACTTCCAAGTCCGCCAGCACCAACAACCGCCACCCTAGTTCCCTTTACGGACTCCATATCTTCTTCTTTGAAATCGTGGAGGGCAAGCATCCGCGAATACCGCTCTGCTTCGTCTGGAGTAATCTTCATTTTACGGGTTCAAAGAGGTTCAGAGTCACTTAAAGCCTTGGACACAAGCCAAATCTTGACATGAACCACACATCAGAAGTTGCAATAGCCATACGCAGAACTCCATGGGAAACCCTCACAGAGGCTCTCTCTAAGCTCCTTACCCCTCCCACTCCGAAAGGTCAAATAGATCGCGTGATAATCAAGCCATCCATCTACAATCCGCATTTCGCAGGAAACACAAGTTCAGATCTAGTTGGTGCTCTTATCCGTCTGTTCAAGACTCTCGCTCCTGTGCTGGTCGTGGAGAGTGATAATCCCCTCAGAAACGCGGAAGATGCGTTTCAGCAGGCTTCATATCGTGCGCTTGAAGGGAAAACAACAACACTGGTCAACCTCTCGAAATCGGATTTGACTCCCGTGAAAATGGCTGGGCATCTCTTTGAGAACAAGCCAATGCCTACTCTGCTGACCGGGTCTCGCATGCTAATCAATGCGGCGACAATAAAAGTTGATCCCGGGATTTCAGTCATTGGAGCCAGTATGAAGAACCTTTTTGGACTACTGCCGGAGATTGACAAGTCAATCTATCATGACCGCATTGATGACGCTCTGGTCGATCTTCTTCAGGCTTTCAGGCCAAATTTAACAGTCGTTGATTTGACAGAGATTGCAATAGGACGGCGAGAAGAGGGACAGGTTGCCAAGGTTGGAGGTGTGGTAGTAGGCATAGACCCTGTTGCAGTTGATACATTCTGCTGTGACCTCGTAGGAATTGATCCTTTCAATGTTCCTTACATAGTCAAGGCATATGAATTGGGTCTAGGAGAAGCGCTAATCGATCGAATCAAGATTCGTGGAACTGAGTATCAGAAGCAGAAAATCTATGACAGTTTGAAGACCCAGCTGCCTCCCCGGAAATAATATAATCTTGGTGTAAATAGTAGATTTGTTCTCAACGACTGTGAACTGACACTGGCAACAAAAGGGTGAACTGAATTGGATTGGACTTCACACATTATGGAACGCATTCCCGCTTCTGGCACCTTGAGGATGTTTGAACTGGCCAAGAAACTCGAGGCCAAGGGTCGCAAGATTTACCACCTTGAGGTGGGGGAACCCGACTTTCCCACTCCCGCAAATGTGGTGGAAGCAGGAATAAAGGCACTCAACGAAGGGCATACCAAGTATGTTTCCTCTCGTGGAGCTCCTCCGCTTCTCGACGCAATAACTGATTACTACAATCAACGAAATATCAAAATTGACAGCCAAGAGAATATTATCGTTACACCCGGAGCCAAGCTGGCTCTGTTTAGTGGAATCATGGCTGCCATTGATAGTGGCGATGAGGTTCTATGTCTGTCTCCCGCATGGCCAACATATCGCGTTATGATACGCATGGTCGGAGCCAAACCCGTAGATGTTTCGATGAGTCCGGACTTCCAGCTTGATGAAGAGGCTCTCAAGAACGCCATGACGAGAACAGTAACTGCATTAATCATCAACAGTCCGTCGAATCCAACAGGCGGGGTATTGACAAAGGAGCACCTCAAAATCATTTATGACTTAGCCTGCGATCATGACTTTGTCGTCTTCAGTGACGAAATATACGAATCATTGGTCTATGATGGCTTCCGTCAGG
The DNA here is from genome assembly GCA_023134215.1 of Candidatus Thorarchaeota archaeon. Taxonomy (GTDB): domain Archaea; phylum Asgardarchaeota; class Thorarchaeia; order Thorarchaeales; family Thorarchaeaceae; genus WTCK01. Next base: position 8,425 of record JAGLUV010000101.1, read on the forward strand.
CATCCATGCTTGATGTCGACCCGGACATGAAGCGGAGCCTGATTGTCAACGGGTTCTCGAAATCATACGCTATGACTGGATGGCGGTTGGGATATGCTATAGGTAATCGGAAGACGATAGATAACATGGTCCGAATACAGCAGAACACCACCTCTTGTGCTGCAGACTTCTCGCAGATTGCTGCTGTAGAGGCTCTAAGAGGGGACCAGACCTCGATCGAAAAGATGAGG
>JAGLUV010000102.1 GCA_023134215.1 Candidatus Thorarchaeota archaeon
AGGGTCGGGTCAGTCACTGATACGAACAACATGCTGGAAAACACAACAAGCAAGAATCTCAAAGACATCTCGAGACCCTTTTCCATTCCGAAGTCTGTCACCGGTAGGAACGGCCCCATGAAGTCATTCTTTGGAAGTATGAAGAATAGGATAGTGCCATTTACAATCATCAGGGCTTGGAAAGCAAAGAGCAGTGCTGAGAAAGCTACAAGAAAACGGATTCGCCTCTTGCTCACGTTCAGAGGTGCATTGGAAACTTTGAACCCAAGAAGGGTCAGGAAGAGCAGAAGGCCGCTGAACCGCCAGCTCGGATAAATCAGTATTCCGATTGTGATTATGATGAGGCCGGCTAGCTTCAATGATGGATTGAGTCTGTGGAGTATGCTGCCGATCTCATTGGACTGGGACTCAGTCGTCAACTAGGACGTCACCCCCAGGTCTGTATATTCGTTGTATCCTATCTCCCTTAGTCGGTCTAGCACTATCCTTGGCGAGCCGTCTAACAGGACTGATCCTTGTTCCATGAAAATTATACGGTTACAGAAACTAGTTGCTACTGCAGAATCATGCGTTACCAATATGGCTGCGCCATCGCTTTCGCCCCGTTCCCGAATAGTCTGTGTGATGAATTTCCGACCCATCTCATCTTGGCCTATAAATGGCTCATCAAAGAGATACACAAGCGGCTCATGAACCGTCACAGAGCTGACATTGAGCCTTCTCTTCTGGCCATGACTCAAAGAAAATGGGTTTCGTTCCTTCAGGTCTGCAAGACCTGCAGCCAACAGGATCTCCCCGGGTTTCTCTGGAGGAACTTCATCCAGTGAGTCGAGTACATCGAATACCAGACATTGTTCCCTCTGAACTGTGCGCTCGAAGATTTGATGATTTGGATTTTGAAACACAACTGCAACTCTTGCTGCGATATCCTGTGTAGTCATTTCGTTAGATGGAGTACCATCTATGTAGGTAGTTCCATCAGTAGAATGCAACAGCCCAGCCAGTAGGTTGATCAAAGTGGACTTTCCCGAGCCATTGTCGCCCATGAGGGCTACTATTTCTCCAGGATAAACGCTCAATGTTACATCTCGAACTGCACTGATAGTCCCGTAGGAGTAACTCACACCCCTGGTCATTAGTAATGGTTCCGCAGAGTCTGGCCGTCGGAAATGCTCAACTGGAGTAGTTCTTACAGAACTGATTTTGTCGCTCCACTTGCTGATTTTGCTATTGGAGAGTTGCAGTACTCTATCTGCAATTGGTAGGATTGTTTCCAAACGGTGTTCGATGCAGAGAATCCCATATCCGCTGTTCTTGAGGCCGAGTAGTATCTTCTGGAGCTGTTGTATGCCTTTTGGATCTAGGCTTGCTGATGGTTCATCCAGTAGTAGGAAGTCGGGTTTACCTGCTAACATTGAGGCGATAGTGACACGTTGTTTCTCGCCACCAGATAGGGCATAGGTAGGACGGTTCGCAAGGTGTGACGATTTGACTGCATTAAGAGACTCCTCGACTCGTTTCTTTATCTCAGAGGGTGCTACAGAGTAATTTTCAGGCCCAAAAGCTACTTCGTCGGAAACAAGGAGTGTGCTGATTTGACTCTCTGGGTCCTGCTGCACTAGAGCTACCTTACGTGCAACCTCAGAAATCGGATCTTTCTCTACATTTTCGCCGTCGATTAGAAGCGAACCTGTGAAGG
>JAGLUV010000103.1 GCA_023134215.1 Candidatus Thorarchaeota archaeon
TAATCTCACCACGACGTATCTGAAGGTTTACCGAGTCTAGTATCATCTTCTCGTTATCATATGAGAAGCTTACATCATGTACTTCCAGCATTTCTTCAATCGCCTAGTATACCTCAAGAGTAGAGACCATCCGAATCCAGAGAGCACCATCGTAGTTGCTTGCAATCAGCCAAAGTCCGTCTTCAGCCTCGGTGAGCAACAGATGAGTATCAGTCATGACTTCATCAAGATCGAAGAGGATTGTGTATCCATCGCGTGCCATAATCCGCACGCCGGTAGTTTCTGCCATCGGTATGGCGGCTTCAAGTATTGTGCTTAGCAGAATACCGGTGTAGTTGGCCGGATCAAGGTGAATGTTCACGCCTTGAAGCTCTGCCTGCACTGTTACCTCCTGCCCAACGAATGCTTGTGGGCTGTAAGTGTAAGGATTCTCTACTAGCCCTGTAACACTACAGCTGTAGGGATCGGAGAAAATCTGTGCAACGGCAACGGTGTAGTATAGAGAACCAACTGTAATGAAGATAACAAGGGCAATGGCGGGTATATTGCGATATGTGACTCTCCTTCTAGACACCGTAGGAGGACGTGTGCTTGAGAAGCTGTTCGACAGAACTCTCGAATCCTTTAGGAATTCCAATGTTTCCCAAGCGAAATACCCAGCAAAGATCACACCTGAAGTGAAGGCCAAAATCGCAATTACAGTAAGAAGAATCCAATGTGCGCCCGAGAAGTAGAATGCTTGGAGTACAAACACATTCGATGCAGCTGCAATTCCTGCGCTCAGCCACCATACTAGCCGGGAAGTGGTCCCGCTGTCGTGCGGGTTTCCAGCAACTTCAGCACCCATGTCAACAAGAAAGCCCTGAACCACTGAAACTACAACTATCACTATTCCATGCGTGCTCCCCATGAATAGCTCAATTAGTCCCTTCAGAAGCCCCCCCATCGTGCCGGTTCCACGCTTGGCAACAATTACTCGAATCAGAATCAACCAGAAAACGTGAAGACCAGCCATGAACTGACCTGCCCCAAAAGGCACTCCGAGGCTGAGATTGATTAGATTTCCCAAGTATCCAACGAACGTACTGAGCGAACCGCCTAGAGAGGCCAAAATGGCTACTGTTACAATATGTCGGGTGGTAATGGAGGAATTCTGCCCGTCATTCATCCTGAAACCACCTCAATTGTTTCAACGTATCTCACCCATCGAGAACCTGCAGAGGGATAAACGTGCCAACCCATGCCCGGTGCCGACGTCGCTTGGCAATCGTCGTTACTATAGCCTTCATCAGATGGCATCATCGCCAATCTCATGCCATCAGACCATTCCGGAACCAACGACCCATTGAACGCAAAGGCCAAAATCATGTCGCCCTGAATCGATTGCCACGAGGCATTAGGATAGACATTCCAGTAGCTAAAGTATTGCTCGTAGCCATCATTAGAAGTCACTCTTAGACGATCCGAAACAGTCATTCCACCCACCAGGTTCAGTAGGTCCGAAAGCTGAACTCCGCGGTAGGTGCCTTGGCCTCGCCAGTTATCGTATTGATTTTGGAATGATGAGATGCCTTCGGTAATTGGCATAGCTAGCAAGTCATCTAGACTTAGTGTAACATCCTCGTCAATGCCTCTCACGAGAATCATGTCTCGCTCCACTGATGGTGAATCAAGAGTCACTGCTTCGATTGTCTGCAATGACCCAACGATTGTAA
>JAGLUV010000104.1 GCA_023134215.1 Candidatus Thorarchaeota archaeon
AGCGGCATGGAATCAACGGAAGCAATGAAGAAATCATAGGTCTTGGCGAGTGATTTCCTCTCTTTCTTCTCCTCCCCAATCTTCGGAATATCATCCTTGGATACTACGTGTTGTACTCCCGCTTCTTTGGCATTCTTTGCGAAGTCACCGTCGCCAAAGGCACATACCTTGGCCGGAGGATAGAGCGCATTGGGCAGGACGAGTTCCTGATTGATTCTATTCTCAGGTTTTGATACGTCCAGCTCCTTCTTCCTAAAGCTGACTGCGATATCAAAGCTCTGCTTGAACTTGATCTTTCTCTTCTTTCCCTTTGACCTTGCCTCAGCAACTGAAGACTCGATAGACTCGATGTTGAATGACATTGTCTATTCCTCCTTCAGTGCGCCTTCAAGCTGACTATCCCAAAGACCCTCTCGGACTTCCTGCTGGAACTCCTTGGGTGCCTTACCTTCTACGGTCACACCCATTGAAACACAGGTGCCTGAAACAATCATGACGGCATTCTTCACTGTCAATGCTGACAAGTGCTCTGCTTTTCCTTTGGCAATGGTCTTGATCTGGTCGATCGTAAGATTACCAATTACGTTTGTATTAGGCTCACCTGAGCCCTTCTCTGCTCCGACTTCCTTTAGAATTAAAGCACTGGTAGGTGGAGTGCCAACCTCAACCTCGAACTGCTTCGTGTCTTGGTCAACGATTATTTTCACAGGCACTTTGAGTCCTGCGAAAGGCGCAGTCACTTCATTGATCTTGGTGACCACTTGAAAGATGTTCACTCCGGTCGGGCCCAGCGAGGGACCAATTGGAGGTCCACCTGAAGCTTTACCGCCCTCTACCATGGCCTCAACAGTAATTTTCTGACTACTCAAATTCGTCACTTCTCCTGATGCAGTGCAATTGGCACATCATCGCTGTACCGTTTGGGTCGACCTGCAGGACAAAATTAGCTTTACATCCCACAAGATCTACTGCATTCAATTTCAACTGTTTTCACCCCGGACACGGCGTCTATGCGCTCATGTCAGATTAAGGAGCAGACCTCCCCCATGGAGAACTGGTTTTAAGCATTGCGTTGGGTAGACAGTGCGTTTGACCGGGCGGGTTGTTGGCTTGTGCTTTCAGGTCGAGTCTGGTTGATGCGCCCAGAAAGAGTCGTCATCGAGCTCGTCTTTCTCCTTGGATTCATCAGTCTCGTCGCCTTCTTTCGGTTCCTCTCTGTGCGCCTTCTCGACAATCTTCGCGAAGTCAGCGTGCACACGAATGGGAATGGTATGTGGACTGTCCAGCAGCTCAAGTATGAGCTCTTCCTTGGCTGCATCTACTCGAGCAACGCGTGCTCTTTCTCCCTTGAATGGTCCTGAGATAATCTCGACCACATCGCCTATCACGATGCCTTCAGCAGCAGGCTTTGGCTTCAGCCATTTATCGATCTCCTCAAAGCTCACCTTTCCGCTGACTCTACCGCGCACATGCGGCACTCCGGAGATGGCCAACTCAACGTCCCTGAACTCCAGCGTTTCCAAGAACACGTAACCTCGGAGAGTTTCCGGAACCAGTATCGCCTTGACACGACCAAGCAGTTGATTCGTGGAGATTAGTTTCGGTTCTCCTTTCTTCTTTTTCGCTTTCTTGCAGCCCTTCATATGCTTCTTAGTGCTCTTGTCTGACGCAAACTGCTCCGAGCAGAAAGGGCACTCCCATATGTCGGTTTCACCAACCACTGCTGTAGTGATGAGGTCAGCTACTGACCTCTCCTGTGAAATCGTTGTCCGTACTGCATATACGCTGGTTCTTGATTGCAACTAAATGCCTCCGCTAAGCACGAAATGCTTGTGTCCAGTAGCTTGGCCGAAACTACTATTGCCAGGTGTAAGTGAGTACTGTCATCAGGTACTGTATACCAAAGCTAAGCAATCCTACGAGGAACATCGCAAGCAGACTAATCTTCGCACTCATCCATAACTCCTTTCTGGATGGTTTTGTAGCCAATTTCAGTATCCGTCTGCCATCCCTGATGAAGCTGCCAATGCCCATAATGGTTTCACTTCCCTGAATGAAACT
>JAGLUV010000105.1 GCA_023134215.1 Candidatus Thorarchaeota archaeon
GCGTATAATCCGTAGACATATCCAACCAGTAACGGCTGCTTTGAGTCTATTGTGCGATATGTATTGCCACACGGGGCATTGGCCATTTGTTAAGACGGGGACCTTGTCAATGTTCTTTGTTGCAGCACGTTCTCTCGGTCCTAGAGGCTATGATTGAACGCACAAGATAGATGGCTTCTAGGAGCATTCTGTTTGCCCCTCATGGTTGCGATTGAAACGATTTGCGTATATATGTCACCGTACGAAGCATTGTACAAGCTTCGCACCGTTTCAAGCTGGCCGCGCCACCCAGCATCCGTTGGAGCTACAAACCATGGCTGAAACCTACACAATACGCATTCGCGATATCCCCACACGCAAGTTGCGGAAATCGGTGCGTAGATTCCTTTCCGGTAAGTACAAGGTATCAGTTGAAGATGTATTTGGACGGACATATCCAGTCGTCATTCGAAAACAGCGCAGAGTCCTGTGGGGTGACGATTTGCACATCGCTATAGGGGTATAGGGGAAAAGAGTGCGGCTCAATCCGTCCCGCCTTTAACTGACCAGGAAGGGTTTCAGCCATACCACATTTTTCGTTTGGCATGCGTAACGTGTTTGGGAATGTTATTATCAGGGGCTAGAATGACGTTGCTTGGGTGCCAAATTGATTAAGACCAACCAATCACGGATGCTCTCACTTCTTAGAGATCTCATAGCCACGAACTCTGAGAGCCCCCCGGGCAGAGAAGCTGAAGTCGCTAAGGTTCTTCGAGACCATATGGAGTCACATGGTATCGCGTGTGAGTCCGTTGGTCCAAGTGATCGGCCAAATCTGATATTCTCTACAGTGGATGACGAGTTGGGTTCACTAGTCTTGCATGGTCATATGGATACTGTACCAGCTGGTCCTTCAGATACTTGGACTTACGACCCATTCGGTGCAGAGATTGTGGATGGGCGTATGTACGGGCGCGGGGCATGCGATATGAAGGGGCCAGTAACAGCTCTGACAGAAACCTTGATTCTCTACAGCGAGGAGAAGCACAATTATCCCCTTCTCATGCTGGCCACGTCTGACGAAGAGAGCGGCTGTTCAGGTGCTGAAGAGGTTGCTAAGAGCGGGAAGCTAGCGGGTGTGAAGTTTGGCATCTGTGCTGAACCTACAAATCTCGACGTCCTAGTCGGCGAGAAAGGTATGTTCTGGTCTCGTGTAGTTGCGACTGGCAAAGCCGCTCACGGATCTAGACCACACGAAGGGAAAAATGCAATTCAATTATGCACGAGAGCGTTGGATGTTCTTACAGGCCAACCGTACACCTTTGAGCCAGATGAACTGCTGGGCAAACCAACAACCAGTGTGGGTATCATCAAAGGAGGCGTGAAGATCAATGTTGTGCCTGACCACTGTGAGGCGCACTTGGACATGAGATTGTCCAAGGGGCAGACTGTGGAGTCTGTGCTCGCGGAGATGAATGTCCACCTTGCGAAAGCAGGATTATCTGAATGCATCGAAATCGAGTACATACACGGCAAGCCTGCCGTTTCAACTCCCCGTGATGCTGAGATAGTCAGAGTTAGTCTCGATGCAGTTGAGGAGGTTACAGGAAGGCGGCCCGTGCCCACGTCGGCCACTTTCGGTACGGACTGCTCGGTACTTCAACCAAAGATAGGGGTTGTCAACGTGATATGTGGACCTGGCTCCATCGAGCAAGCACACCAACCTGATGAATACATACACATTGATGAAATGTTCCAATCTGTTGATGTCTACCTTCAAATCGCTCGACACTTCGGTGATTGATAGCGCGACTCTGTCTACATCAGTCGGATTTACCTCTCCTTCTGGCAATGAGAGATGCGATGGATCCTGCGCCCAGACCATTGCCGATGTTCACCACTGCAAGACCTGGTGCACAAGATTGAAGCATTGAATACAGAGCAGAAACTCCTTCGCCACCATAACCGTAACCAGATGGTATTGGCACTCCTATTACGGGAATATCAATTAACGAAGCTATTACAGTTGGCAGTGCTCCCTCCATTCCTGCCAGGACAACCAC
>JAGLUV010000106.1 GCA_023134215.1 Candidatus Thorarchaeota archaeon
TTCCCTCTAAAGAGCGGCCCATCACAAGTAGCGCAGAAGGAAACTCCTCTTCCTGTGAATTCATCCTCTCCTGGCACATCCAGCTTTCTGTGGCCTCCCCCAGTCGCAACGACAATTGCCTTTGCGATGTATTCTCCACGCCTTGTTTCCAGAGCAAAGTCCCCTGAGTCCTCAAGTATCTTGATGCTCTTCACTTCAGTGATTTCCTTGTACTGTGCTCCACACTTCTTGAGTTGTTCTTTCATTTTATTGGCCAAATCCATACCAATAATGAAGTTGAAACCCGGATAATTTTCAATGCCTGGACTTGTGGCTTGCGCTCCTCCCAAAACTCTTGATTCTAGTAACATTGTCTTGAGCCCGTATCGCGCACCATACATGGCCGCTGTCATTCCTGCGGGCCCTCCGCCAATCACTATGAGTTCCCAGTTCAAGTCAATCTCATCAGTCATCTAGATATCATCCTGCAAGGCGGCCGAGATGGATTATACTCGTTTTTCATTGTTTCCTTAATCTCTCTTGCTATCATATCCCTTTAGTTTGCTCGAGAAAAAGAAAGGTGATGGAGCACTAAGGCTCCATTACTCTGTTATACGTTACATCATTCCGGGCATGCCGCCCATACCGCCCATGCCACCCATACCACCGCCTGGTGGTGCTGGTGGAGGACCGGCCTTGGCTGCAATCACATCGTCAATCCTAAGGATCATCTGGGCGGTTTCTGACGCCGCACGAATGGCCTGATGTTTCACGCGAGATGGCTCAATGACGCCCGCCTTCAGCATGTCGACGCTCTTGCCCTTGAACACATCCACACCGTACCAAATACCTGTTGCCTTGGAGTGATCTTTGTTCAGGTCAGCAATGATGTCAATTGGGTCGTGACCACCATTCTCAGCAAGTGTTCTTGGGATAACTCTGAGAGCCTCTGCAAATGCCTCAATGGCCAGCTGCTCACGACCACCTATTTGGGTGGCATAAGTTTCCAATTGCTTGGCTATCTCTGCTTCAACGGAACCGCCGCCAGCAACGTATGTGTTGTCCTCGACGACATTCCTTACTACGGAAAGCGCATCATGCAGTGCCCTGTCAGCTTCATCGACGACATGTTCGGTGCCGCCTCTAATGACGATTGATACCGCTTTCGGGTCCTTGCAGTTTCGGACGTACAGGAGCTTATCATCAGCAATCCTGACTTCCTCAACAATGCCTGCTTTGCCTAGGTATTCCGCGGTGAGCTCATCTAGGTTTGTTGCTACGCTGGCGCCTGTGGCCTTTGCTAGCTTCTCTAGAGTGCTCTTCTTAGCCCTTCGGATGGCAAGGACTCCTGCTTTAGCCAAATAATGCTGCGCCACATCATCGATGCCCTTCTGGCAGATGAGAACGTTCGCACCAGAATCGATGATTTTGTCAACCATGCTCTTGAGCATACGCTCCTCCTCATCGAGGAAGGCTTTGATCTGGTCCGGACTGTCAATCCGAATCTCGGCATCGAACTCGGTCTTGGTCACCTCTATCGCAGTATTAACCAGAGCAATTTTGGCAGCTTCGATTTTCCTTGGCATAGCAGCATGTACAATCTCCTTATCGATCACCATGCCATTCACGAGCTCGGTTTCATTGAGGCTCTTGCCTTGCTTCTTGATGATCTCAATCATGTCAATGTCGGCTCTTTTCTTGCCGTTGATGTCTTCGGTGATCTGCAAGACTGCCTTGACAGCGATGTCAGAAAAGTGGTCCCTTGAACCAACTATAGACTTGCTGTTCATAGATGTGCCGGCAATGCTTCTCAAGGTTTTCTTGTCCGGGCTTTCCATGGTGATGGATAGGTTCGCCAGAATATCTGTTGCTTTGTCCGCTGCTTTCTGATATCCACCAACAATAATCGTTGGGTGAATCTTCTTCTCAAGCAGGCTCTGCGCTCTCTTCAAGAGCTCGCCAGCGATGACAACCGAAGTGGTCGTGCCGTCACCAGTTTCCTGGTCTTGGGTCTTTGCCACCTCGACAAGCATCTTCGCGGCTGGATGCTGGACGTCAATCTCCTTCAGGATTGATGCACCATCGTTTGTGATTGTGACATCTCCCAGAGAATCGACGAGCATCTTATCCATGCCGCGAGGACCAAGTGTAGACTTGACTGCATCGGCTATGACGATACCTGCCATAATGTTGTTGGCTTGCGCGCTTCTACCGCGCTCGCGTTCTGTGCCCTCCTTCAGAATCAGGATGGGTGTTCCAGATAATTGTGCCATTTTTTTTGTTCCCCTGATAATTTGTACACCAGACTAGGCGTCAACTCAGTGTAACCTAACCCAGCTTACCAATGGTAAAACTGTACATGGACTTCGGACTTTTGGATATAAAGATTGAGTTTGCGCTACGGATTGCGGGTTTCATTGTCCGCGTAGTTCACCAAACAAAGGAATTAAGAATAACATCCAAACTCGTAAGCTGATTCGATTTCATTTGGAGGAGTTCCATTCATGGATTTCACTATAAACACAGGTGGCCAAGCCGGGCAAGGAATAGACACCATTGGCGACTTGATAAGTCAGGTTTTTGTTAAGACAGGATTTTATGTTCACGTCTTGAAGGATTTCGAATCAAGAATTAGAGGGGGATACAACTTCAATCAGATTCGAGTGAGTGATTCGCCAGTCTTCGCCCCCACTGATAGGGTCGATCTCATAATAGCAATGACCAAGGATGCAGTTGTGAAACAACGCAGCTGCTTAACCGAGGGTGGCGTGATAATCTTTGATGAAGGTATTGAGTTTGACGAGCTGGAATCATGTCATCTCTCAACACCTCTAGAGAAGATAGCAAAACAAGTGGGTGAAAGCATACGAATGACAAATGCTGCAGCTCTTGGCGCCGCTCTCGCTGTGCTGCAATTCCCTTTCAAGCTTGTTGAGGACGCTCTTACAGCAAAGTTTGAGAGGAAGGGTGAGAAGGTTATTGCCAGCAATATCGCAGTCGCAAAAGCTCTGTACGACCTAACCACTGAACAATTCTCAGGGACTTGTAGTCAGAACCTTAGCTCTGTAAAGAATGGGCCGTCCAAAGATCGCCTCTTCATAAATGGCAACCGTGCTTTGGCTCTGGGGGCGATGGCTTCCAATGTGAAATGGATCTCTGCTTACCCCATGAGTCCCTCCACACAAGTCTTTCAGGACATCGTGTCACAGGCTCACAAGCTGAACATAGGCACCTTGCAAGCAGAGGATGAGCTGTCAGCGATAACGATGGGTCTCGGAGCCTCATTCGCTGGTGCTAGGGCGTTCGTGACAACCTCTGGCGGCGGGTTCTCCCTTATGGTCGAGGCGCTCGGACTAGCGGCAATCACAGAAACCCCCATTGTGATATACAATGCTCAACGACCCGGTCCCGCTACGGGACTGCCCACGAGAACTGAACAATCGGACCTTCTCTTCATGGCGCACGCAAGTCAAGGTGAATTTCCACGGATCATGCTAGCTCCAAAGGATCCAGTGGAAGGTTTCGAAGTTGCCACGCGAGCCTTCAACCTGGCTGACAAATTCCAGGTCCCTGTGATGATACTTGGAGACCAGTACTATGCTGATTCGATGATGAATATCCCTCGCTTTGATGTCACGGGCGTTAACGTGGACCGCGGTTTAATTGCAGCTGAAGGGCCAGACCCAGAATATCTCAGGTACAAACTCACCAAGGATGGCATATCCCCAAGAGCCTTCCCGGGCGACGCTGGCAAGACAGTTGTCCATACCGGTAACGTGCACTTGGAGAGCGGTCACATTACTGAGAACCCGGACTTGCGCAATGCAATGGTTGAGAAGTTGATGAAGAAGGTGCCCCACATACTCAAGGCTCTAAGCCCGCCCACAATCTACGGTAAGAAAATTGCGGACATCACATTGCTGACTTGGGGGTCAACATGGGGTTCAGTCTATGAAGCCGTTAACCTTCTCAATGCTGAGGGTGTGTCAATCAATCAACTACACTTCTGTGACGTATACCCATTGAGGATTTCAGCATTGAAGACAGTTTTCAAAAAGGCCAAGAAGGTCGTGGCCGTGGAGCAGAACGCAACCTCACAGTTCGCAAGGTTAGTTCGAATGGAAACTGGTCTCGGCGTGGATTATCATATCAACAAATACGACGGGCGACAGATGACTGCGCGGTGGGTCATGACGCAGTTGAAGGAGGCTGGTATCGCATGATTACAGTTGAAGAGCTTGAAGGAAAACAAGCGATAACTTGGTGTACTGGGTGCGGCAACTTCGGGATACTGGCCGCTCTCAAGAAAGCAGTGATAGAGCTAGGCGTTCCCCGCCATGAGATTCTCTTGGTTTCCGGGATTGGGTGTTCCAGCAAGGCTCCGCACTACATCAATCTGAACATGTTCCATACCCTTCA
>JAGLUV010000107.1 GCA_023134215.1 Candidatus Thorarchaeota archaeon
CTCGTATTCACTGTTCAATCCACTGAGAGGAGGCTGCTATCCTGACGACTCCTCAAGTTCCTCGGGTGGGAGTTCCAGTGGTGCTGAGGGGATACCCGGCAGAGTTGGCAAGTCGAAGTATGTCTTTGCAAGAGATATGCTTGTGACGAACAATACAAGTGCTGTGATGACCGAAGCAATAAGGCGTTCCCAAGGGTAGATGAATGCGACTCCAATGAAAAGCAAGGCGAGAGCTTCAGGATCCATGCCAGCTGAGAAGACGTAGGCTGCAATTGTGGAACCTACGAGATGGTCCGCCATTACTGCGATGAAGCTGACCAACCATATGGCAAAGAAATTCAGCGATAGCTTCGAGTCTGGTTCGAAGTGCAGTGCATCACTCAACTGATGACCCACACCGGGTATCAGGAAGAGCAAGACAAGTAGGCCCGCGATGATGTGAAGCCATAGAAATCCTATAGCAAGGCGTCCGATTGGACTTTGGATGAAAAAGCACAATGCTACAATGTACACGATGAGAATCAATGCCACAGACTTTATTCTTGAACCTCTTACACGAAATGAGCCTGCAACGAATGCGCCAGTAGCTGGAGCCAGGGGGGTCAATAGGCCGAATATGGCGATGCTCGGATTGACGAATCCGCCAGCAAACGAACCTATCAGAACTGCGATTGTGCCGAAGAATGGACCAAGAAGGAAACCGATAATCGCACCAGAAACCAGACCAAACGAAATCACCCCCCCACCGCCTATGCTCGGGCTGAAGGGAATAACCGTAACTACAAGATGAACCGCACCGAAAACCCCAGTAAGTGCCCATGGGTATGCAACGGACCGTGTGAATGACGCCATTCTTAATCCTCTCGGATTCTCAAGCCATTCTTGCACCTTGACTGGATGATGGCTGATTATGAAATCGATACAAAACCAGTATTTGAAGGTGATGTGTCGGGCTCAGTTTTTAGACGACACCACTACCCAGAAGAAGAGGCCGCCAAGTATCCAGATGAAAAGCCCAGCTCCAAGAACGATTCCCAGCGTTGCTCCCAATCCAGAAGAGCCAAGGTTCACGTGCATGTTGGTGAACTGCTTGTAGCCACCCACATACTTAGTTTCGTAGTCACAGTGGAACTCCTTGTCTGTGATTGCGCCGCATATCTCGCATACGAACCTGTTCTGTGCGACCGCCCCCATGAGACTGTCAAGGTTGCAACCGATGAATGCTGTAAGCACTGAGAGCGGCACAATAAACAGCAACTGCTCAACAGAAGACACATACACACTAGCTGGATTCAACACTGCAAAGACTAAGGCAATCAGACCTATTATCAGACCAGCCGCGACCGAAATCAATTCCCCTAGGAGTGAAACTGCGCCTATGGTCCCTGCTGGCACCTTTCTCCTTAGGTTAGTGATTAGTCTTGGTTTTGATTTGCTGAAAACTCCGATTTCACTCGCTAGAGTGTCGGCGGAAGTTGTGGCCACCGCTCCCACAAAGCCTCCAAACATCCAGAATGGATCCACGGGTATTACTGATTGCGCCGCAAGTTGAATACCGATGGCGAAAATCATTGGGATGATGCCGCTTCCGAAGACATTCTTCCAGCTTCTTCTGCCCTTGCCTTCTTGCGCAAGGTCCTTCTTCGCCTTTGCTTTGTACTTGTATTTCGTGGCGATTCCAGCACTGATGAAGAAAAAGAGAAGCACCACAAAAGCAGGGGGCCCACCTGCAGCCCAGACTGTGAACCCTACGACGAAGGCAGCGATTAGACCAGATATATCAACAAAGCGAACCTTGTATGTCAGGACTCCCAAGAAGCCCATGACGATCAGGCCTGAAACCACTGGGTGTGATAGCAACTCCAACTGCATCCGGTTCACGTCTTCGTTTTCTTTACCTTGTTACTTGGTAATCGCGTCGTTGTTAATCGAAGGTTGTTCTATGAGCATATATTAGTTGATGGGCAAGTTGCCCGATTAACTCATGGCGCTCGTCCTGCTCCTATTATACCTTTGCAACGGATATCAAAAATCGTCGAAGTTTGAATCGCTAGAATTGCTAATTTCACTGGGGTGGAGCCCTTGATTTGCGCAAAACGGTTCCGCGTCAAAGGAGATGAGCTAGTATACGGCGAAGGTCTTCTCTTCGCATTTCACCGCGCGCGTAGGCAATGATATCTCTCCGTGAATGATTGTGGCATCCAAGTAGTACCCCGTTATGGTTTCCAACTGGGGCGTGGTCCAACGAACCTCCGTCTTGAACTCAGTTTCAGATTTGGGGATCGGCAGTTGGAATTCCTTTACCACTTCTCTTTTGGACATCACACGCAGAGAAACCGCCAAGTTTTCCCAACCTCGCTTAACGGCTTGAACACGAACCCCAATCACGATGTCCGACTCACGCGGAACGAGGCCTGGTATCTCCTCACCCCTGTCATCCTTGATAGAGAAACGCACATGGAAGAGTGGTTCATCGATAGCCTTCACCTTGAATCTATGCCTTTTCTCCAGCAGCATGGTTTCCAGCCGCAAGGTTGCCTTTAGATGCGCGGTGCTCATTTCCGCACTCAAGGGTATTCTCACAGGAATCGCGAAGACGCGAGTTTCTTCAGTATTCAGATTAATCTCTCGACTGAATACTTCTTCCGTTCCAACTACTGACTCAAGACCCACTGACAGCATTCCTTTCATAGCTTCGGCAGATGAGCTGGTGACGTGAATCGCAGCATGAACTTGATCATCAGGAGAAACATATGTTGGGACTCCGCTGAAATTTAGACTAGCAGGTCTGGTTTCATCCATGACTACAAGCGATATTTCTGCTGTCTTGTAGTCCATCTGGTTGTTTGCATAGTCTAGCTTGGCTACAAGGGTGACGCTTGTCGGTGCTTTCTTCGTTTTCGGCTCAGGTATGATGAATGGCCCGTACGCAAGAGACAGGTTCCTGCTTTGCTTGACCGCCTGCTTCAAGACAATATGTTCATCATTATCTGTGAATCGCAAAGACATAATCAAAGTAGCAGGTTCCCCCTGTTCCGTGTTGCGTCTTATTCTGAGCCAGCCTGCCACCTCGCCCCCTATGTGGGATCTATCTGGTGCCTTCAATGAATCTATGTTGGTTCTGACCTCGACATGGGCCACTATGAAGCCGTCAGATTCATTCGACGCAATTTCCATTCCCTTAGAAACCAGTGATGCCCGGATAGACGCAGTTCTTCGCGCCAGCATTCCCCGACCTGCAGGTGGAATCTGCCAATCGAATCCGAGCGGATTTGACATAGCCTCCAGAGCATCAACTTCTGCTATTAGGTGCGTTTCCCCTGTATCTGTCTTGTAATGAACAATCAGTCTTGAACCCTTGGGCACTTCATGTTGTCCAGCTTTGAGAACCACATCGCCTCTTAACATTCCCCCAGGACTGTGTGTTCCTTTGAGATTCGCTTGAATGATTATCTCTGGACCTCGTTTCACAAAACCAATGTAGAAGGGCTTCGACGTGCTAAGTGCGATTACGTTCTTATCATGGCTAATCAGTCTGATTCGCAGAACGCATCTCTCGACCCCTTTTGAGGCGTCTGCAGATACCACTAGAGGTGGCAGGTCAGACGACTCGAAGAAGAGAAGGTCCCCTCCCTCAATAACAATGGGGTAGTGCACGTTGGAAATGACAGTTTCTTTCTTTGGGTTAATCACTGCAATCTCGCAAGTGACTGTAGTTCTCGTGGGGTAGTTTGTGTCTATCTCACCGGAAAACAGGATTGGAGTCTTGCTGTCCGCAAACTGCGTAGTTGTGGCCGGCTTAACGCTTGCTGTCATCCAGTATGTATTGATAGTGCTTCTCAGGGGGATATCCTTACCAGCGACACCGATTGATGCAATGATGTTGTATGCATGGACCTGCCGCTTAGTTGAGAATGTAATCCGAGCGACATGAATCTCGCCCGATTCGATTCTCAAAATTGGTAGGATGTTCTGTTCTGTAACATTCCTTTCAGAATCTTCTATGCTGTAGGATACAGTGAGATTGTCAAGGTCTCGGTCGGTTCGATTTCGGATAGATATGTCAAATCCTGCTTCTTGACCCGCGAAGATTCTATCCTTATCAGTTATGATCTCTGGTTCAAGACCTTTCCACCAACAAAGCCAGGTTGGAAGTCGTGGGACCCCTTCCAGAGGATCGTATAACCAATTGGTGCAACATTCCCTAGTGATACTTCCTAGGCGTCCAAGTAATGTGACCATGTTTTGTTCCGACTTCGCGTAGACATCAAGCTGGTAGTCCGCACATGTAGTTCTCAGCTCCACAAACTCGCTCCCAAATACTGACACCATCAAGGGTTGCATGAATGGGTTATCGAGGGCTCTCATATCTTCGAGCTCATCTCTGATGAGGTAGAGCATCGATGCAACAGCATCTCCCATGAACCGATTCCGCTGGGTAATGTCCAATGTTCCATCATCATTAACTGGATGGTTGTAGATCTTCATGAACTCCGGACTCTTCTTGTCCTCTCCCGGATTGAACGGTCCCCACAGACCAGCCGCAATGGCAGAAGCTCTATTGGCGGCAATCGACTTGACTCCCATATCCGGAATGGGCATTCCTTTCGCGGACATTCGTATTGCCTTCAGGGCGAGAGCCTGCAAGATCAAGGCGATACCGACCCTTCGAGGGACTGATAACTGTGTGTCAAAGACTCTGACCTCTATTGTACCATAATCCGTGAATGGGTACATATCTACCATTCTTGCGAAGCTACGATTAACGTGCTTTGCAAAGAATTCCTTGTCTGGTTCTTTCATGTACGGTATGAGCTCGAACTCATTTGTGGGTCCCATCTGTGTCGTATTCTTAAGAAGCCTGATTGACCTCTTGCATCTTGGAGCGCGTGTTCTTCCTTCTGAATCGATATAGACCTCATCTGTGGGCTTCTTGTTTTCAAATGGGGAGTTCACGGACAACGCAATCAGATGAGGAGTGAAGTTTCGGATCATATTGTAGACCGCAAGGCGTGAACTTTCTTCGACCTCGGGACTGAGGATATGATGGTGTTCTCCAAATGAGAGATTCCTCATGTATTCTTGGGTGGGATTTAGACCAGTTGAAATGAGTAGCACACGCTTGTCCTTGGGCAAAGCATCGTATGAGATTGCGATGAGTGTTTGAATCCACCATGCAAGTTCTTCTAGTGTTGTGCATGGAGGTGTTGCCACTTCGAGTATCCACGTTAGGCTCGTGACATTCGGGTCGTGGCCGATAACGGTGTATTCCTTTGCCTCCCCTGCCGGGTCCTCGTAATTCACTACGATTCTAGAACCACGCTCGCCTTCCTCAGTCTGTGATGAGTGCCTGTACTTGCTTCTGACAGAAGGCACACTTGCGGCTCTTATCCTCTTGTCAAGCAGGTTCTTCGCGCTGGACACCAGTCTATCGAATACATCGAGGATCTCCTCCCCCCGGAACCAGTTTCCATCTCTCATGATGACTTGGAGTTCAACTTCGATGCCATGTGGAAACGGCAATTGCATTTCCGCTGTTTCTGCCGTTTCCTCTGTCATATCTAAGCACCTAGTGTCCTTGGAGGGATTCGAGTATCTGTGTTACGATGTCGGGCTCGCACGCCACAGACATCGATAGCGTTAGTTCGAATACCAGTAGATTGGTTTTAGTCGGTAATGCTCTCGTTATGGCATAAACCAGTGGTCCCCCTCCGTACTCTCCACTGTCAGACAGTACGGTCACACCGAGTTCTCCAAGAGTCCTCTCCAAGCGCTTGAATCGTTTCCTAGAGCCCTTGCTGTACCTCCTTCCAATGATTATGGTCCGATTGGATTCAAAAGGGCTAATCATTTCATCCCATCTGAGATTGACTACGAATGAACTGCCATCCAATGCTGGCAGGATCTCGGATTTGATTATTCTTACGACCTTATCACATGTCTCCACGGACTCCATGGAGTCACTTAGTCTAATCATCGAAGGCATCCCACGCCCTCTCGTCTTCATTTGATTCAGTGCTGGCTGTAGTGGGTCACTTCGTTTCAGAGTTGAAGGAATGCAAATAACCCCTGGTAGATCCCCTACAACATACTCACCCGCAGAGATGAGATCTTTCATTAGGTGTGAGTTCTCCAATGATGTCAGGTGTTTTTCCATGAGAGTTAAGGAGTGAGAGATGCTTTTCATTGCACGGATTATTCTCTCAAGATTAAGTTTCAGGGATTTCCTGACAGGCACACTACTCATGAACCTCGAACCACTCCAATCTAACTGTCTTCGAGATTCACAGTCTTCGCGAGCTGTTATTACCTTTGTTGGCACTCTGGCGAATGGTTCACGATATGATCTAGGTGTCTGCAACTTTTTCAAAAACTGCCTTGGCTTTATTGCTGAGTTCCTCCAATCGATACCATACCGATTCTCTGCCCTTGCATTCCAGTAGGAGTTTGATTAGTAACTGGTAGTCGAATTCAGTCAGATCTTTTAGATGCGTCAAGGCCTCCTCATCTGTGAAGTGTTCTGCATTGACCCTGCCATCACGAAATCGTTTGGTGAGCGGATAAAGAGCCTTCTTTGCGGATTCAACCTCTATTCTTGCCGTTCGGTAGTTATCCTTCGGGTCCTTCATTAGGTACCCTCCGAAGAATGGCGTCATCCCTGCCCCAAGTGACGCGCGACCTAGCTCGTCCAGCACGTCCATGGCCTCCTGGAAATGCTCGTGAGCGTCAGAGATACATTTCTTGATTGCTTTTAGCACTCGAGGTCGATCGGACACTTCTGTCATATGAACGCCTCACGATGGCGTGAGTCTTCGTGTGTGTCACCTGAGAGCGAGTTGAAGTCTATGGGTTGGTTGGCTCGCCAAGCTCGCCAGCAAAGTGGCATGCTACATAGTGACCATCACCAACATCCCTGTCTTCAGGAGCTTCACGTACGCAGATCTCCTGAGCGTACGGACACCTTGGATGAAACCTGCAGCCTGTTGGAATGTTAATTGGGCTTGGTGGTTCTCCCTTGAGCGACTCAACACGGCGCTTCACAGTGGGGTCTCCAGAAGGCACCGCGGAGATCAGAGCTCGAGTGTAGGGGTGTTGCGGGTCGAATGCAACCGCATGCGCTGGACCGATTTCAACAATAATTCCCAAGTACATGATACCGATGCGATCTGCAATGTAGCTTGCTACTGCCAAGTCATGTGTAATGAATAGATATGTGAGCTCAAGATCCTCCCTGAGCTTCAGTAAGAGATTAAGAATCTCTGCACGGATTGAAACGTCCAGCATTGAAACTGGCTCGTCAGCAACCATAAACTCGGGGTGAAGGATTAGTGCTCT
>JAGLUV010000108.1 GCA_023134215.1 Candidatus Thorarchaeota archaeon
GTTTATTCTGTTAAAACCCTTGCGAAGGTCTCTCAAGATGCAATTATGACTAATTGTATTAAAAAAAGGCGCATTAGTATGCATTGGAACGGGAGTAGTTTGCTAAACTCTGTTCAAAACCATTGGCAACCCATCAACGTATTGTCGGGGGTTATATAGTTCTCTGAGAAGCGATTCGTGGGTGCAACAGAGTGTTACGAAAGCCCGGCTTAAATGATTCAGAAGATAGCTATCAGAAAGCTGCATTGAACTCTCTGAAGAGCAAGGCATCGAGAATAATTGAAGATGTGAAATTAAACGAAGCACGTCCCGTAATGCTCAGGCATCAAGTTGAACTCAGTAACGAGATCGACAAACTTTGGCAGGCAGTACAGAGTGGATCAATGAACGTCGATTCCGTTCCTATGCTTCGTTTCATGAAAGATGTGGGATGCCGTGAGCTGAAGAATAAGCTGAATGCACAACAACTCGATGGCGTTAAAATAACTCGGGAACTGAACCTTCTCATCAACACAATGCAGTTTGTTTTGAAACCCAAGGAGTCCAAGCCACGCGCAATGTAAAATGCAGAACAGGGGTAGCCAATGGGAAGACTGATAGGCTTGATGCAAGCTGAGCCATTCTGATTTGCATGAGAGTCACGCTCTTAGGATCAGGTACTTCAATTCCAGATCCAGACAGAGTGCAATCAGGAATTCTTGTGGAGGCGGGGAATCAGATGATTCTCTTCGATGTTGGTTCTGGCACACTGCATCGATTGACACAGACTCAGGTTGATGTTACGAGCATCGATGCTGTTTTCATCACACACTTCCACATTGATCACTGCTCGGACTTCGTGTCCCTCTGTCAGACCCTGTGGTTGTCTGGCTATCAAAAGACATTGAAGCTGTTTGGACCGCTGGCAATGAGAGAGTGGGCTCGCGGAGTTCTCGAAGTTGCGTTTCCCTATCTCAGGGGCAAGATAGGAATCGAATTGATAGAATTGGAAGAGAGAGAAACCGTGTACCTCGGGCCTGTCGCGATATCGACGAGTATCACAACGCATAGTACAATGGACACCCGAGCATACAGAATTGAATATGAGGGAAAATCCGTAGTCTACACGGGTGACACGGGTCCTTGCAGAGATGTAATTGAATTGGCAAAGGGAGCAGATCTGCTCATCCACGAGCTGAACTGGTTGGATGGAAAACATCCCGAAGGCGTTCATACAAGTCCATCTGAATTGATGGCCATCGTAGAGGAAGCTGAACCTCACAAGGTTATACTCACACATCTCACACCGGAAGTTGTCGCAAACAAGAAGAGCGTGTTGGCAACTGTTGGTCGACGCTCTGACGCAGAAGTAATTATCGGCGAGGATCTCATGGTTCTGGATGTCTAATGTACTCACTTCAAGTCAGGGACATACATGTTTTGGATATTCGTAATCCCATACAGAGCCGCCACAATCAACAGGGGGCAAAGGAGTGTCAATCCCCCAATCTCGGGCAAGATGAGAGGCACACCGCTCTGAGTTATTGAAAAGCCATTAATTATCAAGACAATGAGGTAAACCAAGGACTGGCCTGCATTGAAGTATGCTGCTTTCCTCACGAATCCATAGCTATAGCTCGAGAGAATATACCACGTACCTCGCAGAAGACTAATTTCCATGAACAGCATGAATAGAATCAGTAACGGATACCCAAAAGCATAGAACACGAAATAGCTGATGAGAATCACTATTGCCGCCCTAAAGTAAAATACCATCGGATTAAAGTTTCTTCGCATGGGCTTCTGGTTCTTCCTAGAATC
>JAGLUV010000109.1 GCA_023134215.1 Candidatus Thorarchaeota archaeon
GAGTCTGGTATCGCGTTCCGGGTGATTTTGTATACCACTTGATGCATATATTCACTACAACCTACCGTCGTACTAGTCCCATTATCTTCAAAACCGTCGAAGCTCCCTCCTGATAGCATGACCAGTATCATTGGCCACATGATGCAGAACGAAGTTGGGCACATCTTGCCCCTGTCTTCAGGATATTTGTAGACATCTCCAATCTTCTGGTCCATGGAGCATTTTCCTTCACCAAGAATGTCAATTACCTCTATCTTCACATTGTACTTCGGCATAGGAATCACAACCGGCACTCTGGTTTTGCCCCTCGCCCTATTTGAAAGAAACTGCTTGCGCAGAGGCAGTAGTTTGGTCCTGCAATAATGGGTTTTCCAGCATCTTGAGCTGAAGTACTGATACAGCTAAGGAATAATACAGAGAATGTCCTACAAACGACTATGTCGCCGCAAAATACTGACAGCGATTTGATTCCCATGCTCTGGTGCCCAATCATTCCACCAGAAGAACTGAGCAAGCTGGGTGAACATGAGGAAGACATTCGCAAAGTCAGAGAAGTCTATGACGACTGGCGAGCGTCCATGAGCCACAAGGAAATCAAGGGAAGCGATGCAGGACTGTACCTAGACAGGATACGCATGCTCATGATAGGAATAGGCATTGCTTCAGGAACCAATAGATTGTTCGCTGAAACTGTTCAGTCCATTATATTGCGTCGTCTTAGGAAACAGACTCTTAATTTCGCTTCAATCCTGCCAGAGGACACACCCCCAAAGAAGGCAGTTAAGCGAACATTATCTGAGTTCTTCTCTGAGCTGAAGTTCATGCGGGACATTGACCCAGAAGAGGAAATTAAGACTGCTGCCATATCCAGACCTAGCGACTCGGGAGGCGCCATCATGAGCAGGCTCCGGAGTATGTTCTCGAAGGAAGGCGGCGGTTCGACCCAACTCGATGATGCTACAATGCGGAGAGCAAGTGTGGAAGCCACTAGGATACTGGTGAAAGTCTATGTGCAGCTTCTCAGCCCCGACCCGTGGGGATCTGCAGCCTGAAATTACGCGGGTCGTTACCCATTACTCCAAGCGAAGCATATCGCCATTCTTCTTGTGGAATAGCAGCTCTGATTTCTTCACTAGGTGCCAATCGGTGTTGTAGAGAACCACTCTCACTTCGCTGCTGGATATGTCAAGTTCGACAAAACTGGCATCATCACGTCCCCTCCAGCCGCCTGTAGCACCTGAGATTGTGCCGGGGTTAATCATCAGCTTGCCCTCATAGAGGTCAATTGTGGGCTTGTGGGTATGGCCATGAATGCCGATGTCTGCGCCTACGCGGCAGAGTATCTCGTGAAATTGCTTGATGCTACCCCTTGGCCTTAGTTGCGTGCCATGAAGCAGGAGAAAATTCAGGCCCTCAATCTGCAGCTGCTCGTGGAACCTGTAATCGTGACCATAGTCCATATTGCCTTTGACAATGTAGCACTTAGGCAGGGGAGGAAGAGCTGCTCTCATTGCCTGCTCGCGCACTAGGTCACCTGTCATTAGCGCTAGATTGTACTGTGTCTGTTTTATTCGCTCATAGAAGCTTGCGGGTATCGAGTCCGTTCGAGTCGGCATATGTGTGTCGCCAAAGACCAGAACTTTTTGCGTTTTCATCCCAACCTTCACGGTTTTTATCATTTGCAGCCTAATGGGACCGTTCTCGCGTTAAATTCTCTAGTATCTTCGAGTAGACTTCTTGTTTCTTCCCCTTTGCCATCTTTGCGAGCCGTTCAACTATGAGCTCTGGGGTGCTCCTCGCAAGATGGCCAAAGCGGGGCGTCCTATCAACTATGAGTTCCAAGTTCTCATCGAGGCCCCTCGCCTCAATGCCATCAATCCTTATGGGTACGTTTGTAGATTCCCGGACTTCCTTTGATAGATGGCTACAGATAACTGTGCAGCTCTTTGGATCGCTCTGCAATATCTCAACTAGGCCGGCAATAACATTGGCAGCGCTTCCAGGTTCTGTTATTGCTTCAATTTCATCGAAAAGAACCAGCTTCGACTTGGTAGACACAACGATCTCTGCGAACTGTTTTAGGGTCGTTTCAAAAGCGCCTGCATTGACTACGCCGCGACTCTTGTAGAAGAAGTAGAGTTCCTCGAATACACGAATATTGGCTTTCCTCGCGGGCACGGGGAAGCCGGTCTGTGCCATCGCCACAATCTGAGCAAGCGTCTGTATTGTGGTGGTCTTGCCACCACTATTGGCTCCTGAGAGAATGACACAATTTTCGCCGTGGGTTCCAGCCGGTTGGAAAGGCGTCGTTCCTATAGCGTAATCAATTGGCTGCACTTTGCCATGTTTGCCTTTCAGCATGCTCTCAACAAGGAATACATTGCTGGCTCCTTGGATGCCAACGCCCTCGTAATCCAATGATAGATCAGGAGTTTGGAGGTCATAGTCCTTAGCAAACAATCCAACTGCTAGGAACAAATCAAATTCAAGTAAAGTCTGTACTGCCTTGGTAACTGGTTCCTTGAGTTCATCAAGCTGCGATGCAATCTTCTTGACGATGAGGAATTGCTTGTCTGCATAGATTCGTCTAAGCCGATCCTCAAGGGCGTTAATCTGAGTTGGAACCATCTTCACCGGAAGTGCGATTTCCTCGCTGACTACTCCGGTGGCCCAATCGGCCTCTTTTATGCCAAGCCCAAGCATCTGAACAAGCCGATCCTCGGCATCTTGCACGCTTGCTGTGAATGTTTCGATGATTTCTGCGGGTAACATATTCCGCAGAGCACTTCCTTCTGCTCCTTCCATATCTGCAGACTGCAATATATTGATAATTTGTTGGCCACCAAGCTTGATTTC
>JAGLUV010000011.1 GCA_023134215.1 Candidatus Thorarchaeota archaeon
GGGATTTCTTGTGGTCCTCATCATCTAGACAGAGCTTGATCGACCTTCTCTTCTAATCCTAGCGTTTCCTTGTAAAGCGCGATATCAAGTGAATCAATGCTGTATGAGAGAGAAACAGATAACCGGAGTTCGTTGTCATCTGAGGCCTTCTTCTCTGTAACGTCACCAATCAAGATGTACTTCTGCGCAACCTCGAGTGTGCCTTCAACCATGGCCCATATCGACCCTGCGTTATCCACATCATCAAGAATGTCCTGTACCAGTGCAATCCCTGGCTGTGCCTCAACAACAATCCCCATAATTTTGACGGGGTTTTCAGTATCCGCGCTCAAGCTGCGCACTGTTACGAGTTTGGCGGGCTTGGCCCGTGGGTACTTCTTCTCCTCAGTCAAGTTGTTTACACCACTGATTTAATTCTAAAAGGGATAAGCTGGGTTTTTTCATAGCTTAACCGCCATAGTTTCTCCAAGTGTGCTTGCATTTCGTGCATCGATAAAACTCTGTTGCACCCTCGTCACCACGCCGCGTTTGAAGTGTCCAATAATATGCAACGCTATTGTCGCACTTTGGACACGCCGCCTTTATGGTTGGCATAGGAATGGAGTCCTCTTCGACTATGATTATTTTATCCCGTGGGGTCTTCTCAAGATTCTGAGATACTGTGAGCTGTCCGTCAATTTTCTTTGTGTTTCCACAGCTGCGGCATTTCAACGCCCTAGAGCCATCTTCCTCTGTCACAGGGACCATCATCGCTTCACATTTTTCACAGAACTGCATATCGAAGTGCCTCTTGTTATTCGGGGGAGTAAATGTTTCTCAATTAAGGATTGCTTTGTTAACCAAGAGAAAAGAATTCCATCATTATGGGATATGTGAGGAGGGAAGATGATCTTGAAACTCTTCGAGAAGTGCTTGAAAAGCGCGAGCTGCGACTTCTCCCTCTCGCGTTCTACTAGTTGTGGTATCTATCTCAAGCAATGGAACCAAAGTGGTAACTGCAGCCTCTATCGTCATCATCCCTTTTAGCCAGAGAAAGGCCATAATGGCCTCATAAGCATCGGCTGCGCGACCGATATCTGTCCTGCGACCCATATGTTGATACAGAGATGTGGAACGAATCGCGCGAGCTAATACACTGTCTCGCACTTTCTCGCCGGTGGCACCCCCAATAACAAGCGATTTCGCAAGGGAATAGCAGAGATTTACGATTCCGTCACCTATCTTTGCGAGACCCTTGTCTTGCATTATCGAGTCAATCGTTTCATGTTGGATGAGCGCATTCCACATTGTGTGTCACCAAGATGGATGACAAAGCGTCAGCTTAGTCGACATTATAGTCGGAAACAGCTTGGTTGAACTTCTTGCGGAACTCCTCGGTCCGGGCAAGCATCTTCTCAAACCCTTCGCGAAGGACCACATTGGCCTGACGTCTCTTGGTCTTCAAAGAAACAACGGGATTCGCGAGTAGAGGATGATCAATGGTGTAACCTGCAAACTCGACAGATGGTTCCTCAAGAAGCGTCTTGCGCAATAGATTGCAGAAGCCATGTCCCTCTTCTGGAAATTCAACTTTAATCTCAGCTCGACTATGCTCTATTGTTTTTACTTTCAAGCTTATCGCCTCCTGGGCCTTCGATCGCCATCACGGTGGGAATCCCTGCGGCCTCCGCTTCTTCGCCTAGAGTCGCCCCCACGCCTATCTCCTCCACGTCTATCTCCGTAGCGACGATCTTCGCCTCTTCGGTCACCATAAGACCTTCTTCGTGGTGCGATGTCAGGTCGTGCTTCGAGACCGAACATCACCCCGTAGTCCTTTGCCGCTTCACGGGTTTCGTGATTCTCACACCGCAAACAGACCATGTTATTATGTGTGGTCAAGACCAAATCATTGCCACATCGCGCGCACTTTCCAAGAATCACACCTAAATCCGGACCAACTACACTAAGCTCAACCGGTATTTCATGTGTGTTTAGTGCCACAGCACGGATTATATCGCCGGCACGGATCGCATCATGCATTGATTTCACGAACCGCCGAGTCACATTACCAATACGAATTTCGCCTTGGAGAGAACTAAGTATATCCTTCCCGTTTCGTTTTACAAGACTGACTTCCGCGCGCGATTCGTAGGCACGAATCACTTCACCTATCATGATATCACCCTTGATTGGAAGTGCAAGCTTGTTGTTGCCATCAGGACCTAGAACGCTTATGCTGCGCGCTTTGAGGTCTATTGAAACGCCGCCTGCGGTGGTTGCAAACACTACGCCGTCCTTCTCATAGGTACCAAAACTTGGAGACATCTCTTCAATCACACACAATTGATCCCCAGGAACAACTATGTCCCCATTTTTCACGCTAGACATTCTATTCACAATCCACATTGCGTATTCGGTACAGGTCTACTGTAATCATGTGTCTTTCTTTCCGGTGAAATTTGTAGATTCTTGGTATCGGAAACTCGAATCTCTCGATTTGTGTGACGACTCCTCCGAGGTCTTCAACTGCATTCCGAAGGAAG
>JAGLUV010000110.1 GCA_023134215.1 Candidatus Thorarchaeota archaeon
GCAACGCTCCTTCCTCGGGATCGCGATAGATTAACACCCTAGAGATGCCTTGAATAATACTCCGTCTTAAAGCAAGTAGCGAGAGCTTAGCTCTGTCAGCTTAGTCAGCTATCTAGATGTATGAAGGGATGCAAGCCGATGCAGGAGCGACTTCAAACTGAGATATTCGCCTCAATTGCCACGTTGGACCAGCTGAAGAAGGTATACGACCTAGGTGCCGTAGACATCCGAACTTTCGAGCGAGAATCGGAGGCACTGGTTCAAGAAGTGAAGTCCAACATCGGTGAGCTGAGACGCCTCGGGACGGATATTTTCCGGTTCCTTGACCAGGAGAGAATCCTTGAAAGCTTTCCTAATGCAATGAACATGTTGGACTTATCTGGGCAATCCATGAGATCTGCTCCACAAGGTCTGACCCTTGACGAATTCTATGACTACATTGGGCTTGCGATTCTTGACGTCGCTACAGTCCACGCTTCGAAGGGACTCATGGGTCTCGCAGAGCTGATTGTTGAGGTGGTCAAACGACTTCCTCAGTTCAAGTCAGTAAGCTACAGTGATGTTATCGAGGCAGTAAATCGAGTCGCTGAACATGGTCTGATACCCGGCATACGAACTCTGAGAGGAGGCGTGAAGGTCGTGGAGCTTCGTCCTCTTGAGCTTCGTCGCGACCAATCTGACGTAATTAACCTGGCGGCCTTGAAGGGGTACGTTTCAATTGAAGAGGTCATGATGAACCTGAAGTGGTCAGAAGATCACGCTCGTCAGGTTCTCACTAGTCTAGTGGATGCCGGCATGGCTGTTGCGGACATCAGATTCAGCACTGGTGGACGATATTACTTCCCGGGCTTGAGATCAAGAGATGATCCAGAGATTGGGGGTACTTCCGAAGCTTGAATCGGTAATCGACTAGACGTTGACAACAATAGCCCCAGCTTTCTTATCAACCCACTCGGCAAATCCCCTCTCAACAAGTAGCGCCATTATTTTGTGGATGTCCTCTTCAGGAAGTTTCGAAAAATCCTGTTCAGCTTCTTGGATGACTAGTGACTTCACATCGAGACGAAGTATGCCTGTGTCCAGAGCCCATCTGTAGATCGAATCCGCCCACTCCCCCAGCGGTCTCCAGTACACTCTAAGTTGTTCATGATTACCATCAAGCCATACAGCAACGTCCTTCCCAACTAACGAGTTTCCGATTGATCTAAAGGCTTTGACTTTCCCAAGTATGTCCTTGAATGGGGGTCTCGAAATGAATGCTGAAATAGAGAGAACATGAATCTTCTCAAATTCTGTCCATTCAAGCAGGAAGTCTCCCCATTCTTCAGTCCAGAGATACAGGTCCTGCGACCTTGTGGGAATGTTGTACATCCACTCAGCTTCTCCAATGTTCCCCCATCGCGGCACGATTTCAGTTACGGCGGCTGTTTCGGTGTCCATCATTTGTTCTGGTTCAACGACAGCAGCTTCGATAGTATCAGTTGCATTGGGCCTCTCATCCACTTTGATAACAATCTCTGGTATGTGCGCAGAATCACCACTAGCAGTAGTCTGCTCCTTAACCGCCGAGGGCTCAGCCACATCTTTGACAGGTTCTTCTGTCTTTTTCTTCTCTCGCTGTCGCTCCTTGACACCCAAGCCCTACGACCCCTCCGCCCAGTCAATGTACTTCTTGATATCTTCTGGGGATGTCGCTGGTCTGATATTCTCAATGGCTCCGAGAAAGTCTACTCTCGAAACAGGGCGAAGGTTTAGTATCTCCGTTTCCTCTTCCATTCTTCCTGTCTTTTGAAGATCCCTTATGGGCTCCATTGCTGCTTCTCTGCAGACCACACTGATGTCCCTTCCGCTGTATCCCTCACTAAGACTCGCAAGCTCCTTAAAGTCCACTTCTGATGCTAACTCTACATCTTCGATATGGATCTTGAAAATCGCTTTTCGCGCGCTCCTGTCTGGCAGTGGCACATGGATTCGCTTCTCGAAGCGTGACCTCAGAGCAAAGTCCAATTCCCACGGGAGATTGGTTGCGCCAATCAGCGTGATTCTCTCATTCTGGTCGCTTGCGAGACCCTGCAACTCTGTTAACAACTGAGTCTTTAGCCGTCTTTCGCCTCCGACATCATCCCCGGATCTTGAAACGCCAATTGAGTCCAGCTCGTCCATGAAGATAATTGCCGGTTGGTTCTTTCTTGCCATCTCAAAGAGGCGCATGACTAGCCGTTCAGATTCACCAAGCCATTTGCTCACTATATTGGCGGCTGACACGTTGAAGAATGTGGCATTGACCTCAGCTGCAACTGCTTTCGCTATCAATGTCTTCCCACAGCCAGCCGGACCGTACAACAAGATGCCTCTCCATGGCTGCCTAGCTTTTCCTTTGAATAGCTCTGGATGCTTCATCGGTGCAAGTATCGCATCGTAGATTGCTTGTTTTGCATCGTCGAGACCGGCAACCTCGGACAGATTGACATCGGGGCGCTCAGTGACAATCGTATCAGCAATCATCTCTTGGAGCCTTTTGGTATCCTCATCTGGCTCAGGAGCTGCATCAGGTCGCTTACCAACAGTCGACTCAGTGACTGCTCCTATGTCGCTCTTTGGAGGAATCTGCAGGCCATCAACTGGTCCACGGGCTTTCTTCTTGATTCCTGAAAGGTATCGAACTCTATCAACGCACTCCTGGGCTCGTGTGAAGTAATGCTTTCGAATAGACGGGAGAGACGTAGACTTTGAGAGCTTGATGAGAATCTTACTGGCTCGCAGATAGTGCTGACAAGCCTCCTTCTTCATCCCTCTATTGTCCAACTCTATCGCCTTATCGAGGAGATTCTTGAGCCCAATGTCTAGCCTGTCACTGTCTGATCCTGACATGCAAATTCAAGTGTGAGATGTGCTGTAAGCTATTAAGAATGTCTGTGTTTTATCTTCGGTGTTGACCAACGGAGAATCACCCATTCCCTCGAGGTGCTTCTCTTCGGTGTCAGGGCTGGGCTACGAAAGTTTAAACGCGGATTTGCGTCTCCGGTTGTTAGGTCACAACCCGCGAACTTGGTGAGGCACTTGGGAACAATAAGAAAGGCTTTCTCTTGGGGTCGGAAGAAACCCGACATTGGAGAAGTCAAGAGCGAACTGCGAATATTAGCAAAGCAGCTGGAACGACAGCGGAACAAGCTCGAGAAGGAGGAGCATGGAACCAGGAGCAGGGCAGTGCGTGCACGCAAGGCCGGTCAAGTTGACGCATATCGAACATACGCGACCGAGATGGTCAGATTTCGCAGGTTTGCGCTTTCTGTTGATAGGTCACGTCTCAACATCCTCAAGATTCTCGCGCACATCAACCGTGCGCAGACAGCTGCCAAGACGAATCGCGCTATGGATGAGGTTGCCAAGATCCTTGGGTTGCTGGGAAATGCAACTGATGCCACAAAGGTAGTCGCGAATGTTGATGAGATAGCTATGCGTTTGGAAGAATTCGAAATCGAGAGTGGTATCGCTGATGATGCATTTCATGCCACGATGCCGGAGATCACTACGGATGACTTGGCCGCTGCCATGCATGAAATAGACAAAGAGGCAGGGTTGGCAGAAGCTTCGACAGGCACTAGACCTGCTAGTCAAACCGATGAACTTGAAGAGGCTATCAAATCTCTGGAGAGCGAGCTCGGTATTTAGATTACCAGTGGTAACCTGCATCTCTTGAAGATCGTCTTTCGATTTCCTTTCTCGTGTAGTATGAATCACGCATCAGTCCCTTGTACCGTCTGATGAAATCCTCCGGAACAAGCCGTCCCCCCCTGAAGAGATGAACAGTATCGCGTATTGCGTTGTCCAAAGAAGACGCGTTTCTCCTGAGATTTTCAATCTCTGCCGCCATCTCGCCTCTTGCACCTGGATGCTGCTGATATGCACCTCTATCTATTGTTCTCTCCAGATGATCCTTGAATTGAGGCTCTTGACGATAGCCTCCGTAAGCGTGTTGGGCATATCTGGGTTGAGGCCTTGATGGCTCAGCATAGTACGCTCCAACCGGTGGTTGTGGGTATGTTATATGGGAACTCGGTTTATTCCTTCCCGTATTCAACGAATAGATCAGGTCTTCAATCCTGAGTCTGACGTCGCTTACGTTGATATTTACCTGTTCTAATTTCCGTACTTTCTGCAGGTCTGTCTGCATATACCTGTCAAACTTCTTGGCAATCTCAACGTAATCCGGTAGTACTTTCTTCGTCTGCTCACTGCAGGAAATCTTCACTTCGCCTTGTTTCATCTTCAGGACCATTCTCTTCCTGAATCTACCATCCTCCTCGATTGAGGTCAGGTAGAGAAGTGGAAAGTCAAAGATAATCTCTGTCTTCTTACGAACAACACCTGTCTGCCCAAGGAAGACGAGTCTCCTGTTCGTGATGAAGAGAGTACCAGATGCCTTGTCATGCTTGAGGAAATCGCTCCCTGTAACTTTGACTTTGGGTAGCGCACAGACAGGCAGTTCGTTGATTGAGAGTTCCGTATGCTTGTAGAAACCCGAGAACTGTGATCGATAATAGTTCAATCCGTCTAGTTGCTTTGTGATGTCCTTCAAGGTAAGATCGGCTTCACTCAATGCTTCGTCCACAGAGTGCTTGTACTGGTTGACCAGATGCGTCACCCTGTTTGTAACACCTTCAATGAACGGAAACTGGGAGGCGGACCAGGTGGCAGTGTTCATCAAACCCTTTGTTTCAGCTGCAATTTGCCTGGCTAACATGTCTGCTTGGTTTCCTATTCGATTCTTGATTGCAGGTAGCTCCTCCTGTGTGCTCTGGATTTTGTCATCCAGCCACCTATAGTGTAGGAAGTTAGCCATCCTCAAGGAAACGAGCAGACGCTTTGCTCCAATTAGATTATTATTGAGTTCTCTCAGTTTTGTGTGGCCATACTGCAAGCTGTTGATTGCCTGCCTGAGTTCTTGTGCGATGCTCCTTTGCTTGACATCTACCAAGATGGTGCGAGTGGAGTGACACTCGGGACATATTTCCTCCATCCGTCTACCTACACTCAGATTCTCAGACCCACAGTCACTGCATTCCTCAAACCTTTGCCCTGGCAACGGAGTGCCCAATATACTATGACAATCTTTGCATACGTATGAAGATGTAGACTTGGTTTCAAGACAATTTGAGCAGAGCACTGCTCCACAATCTTCACACAAGTGAGTAGCACCTTTGCTCTTGCATGCTCTGCATATGCGGTTTAAGGAATCCTCAGTCAACTGGGCACCTCCGGTCAAGGCCCATCTCCCTTGTCAATGCAGGCCAAAAAGACCCGTGTATTATCCCCAAAACACCCGCAACAGTTGCAGAAAACTTGTCAATTCTGGACACGTTATTTCACATTTGATTGTAAGTCTTCAGTCATTCATGATTTGACGTGAGAGCACCTCAAATAGTGCAAGCTCCGTATCCCAAACTAGTTAAACCGCAATATCGCGCCTGAACAACGACCCTAGGGCGATTACTATGGAAGATGCGGCCAATGCTGCCATTGAAGCAGTCCTTAATGTTGGCGCCAAGTTTGCTGACGTTCGAATCGAGAATACCACGACTACAATCATTGAGATGAGTGATGGCGTTACAAAGCGTTCACTCGCCTCAAGGTTAAAGGGCGCTGGAATTAGGGCTTTCATTGATGGCGCTTGGGCTTTCGGACAGGCAACTGATCTGACACCCAAAGGCATGCGAGAAACCGGGGAGTCTGTAGCGCGTCTTGCGCTAGCGACACGCAGTAGGGTAGCAAAGCGCTTCGAGATTGATGGTCCATCTTTCCAGGACAAGGTCAAACTGAAGGTCAAGAAACCAGTTCAGGACATCACATTTGAGGAGAAGATTGCTTTCGCAAAGATGATTGATGATCAAGCGCGTGACTTTGATGGCAGGGTTCACAACACTCGAACTGTCTATGGAGACCTATGGACCGAGCTTTACATCGCGAACTCCCTTGGCACGAGCGTCCGCTCGGAGAACTCATTGCCAACAGTAGTTTCGATCACAACGGCGAAAGATGGTGCTAATCGACAACGTGGCTACAAGCTAGTGAGCACTAGAGGGGGGTTCGAGGAGTTGGAAACGGAGCGGCCTCAACATATTGGCGAGGAGTCCGCAAAGCTTGCCATAGACCTTCTCTCTTCAGTTGCCGCCACGGGGGGCACCTATGATGTAGTCCTGGACCCTGTTCTCAATGGTGTGATGATTCATGAGGCCTTTGGTCATGCTTCTGAAGCAGACAACTGGCCCGCACACACGACTATTCTTGAAGACAAAGTGGGTGAGATGGTGGGCCCTGAGTATCTGAACTTAACTGATGACCCGACATTGCCTGGCATGCGGGGGTCCTTTGAATACGATTGGGAAGGCACTAAGACAAGAAAAAGGACCTTGGTGAAGGATGGAATCCTTACAGAATTGCTGCATAGTTTGGAAACCGCTGTTCTTCTCGACATGGAATCAAATGGGTCTGCCCGAGCTCAATCATTCATGTATCCGCCCCTTCCTCGTATGAGCAACACCTTCATGGAGCCTGGTGACTGGAACGTTGATGAACTAATCTCAGACACAAATGAAGGACTCTTGCTGTGCGGTTTCAACTACGGCTACACGGTCCCTTCCAAAGGTCAGTTTATGTTCCAAGCCAACTATGGATACCTGATAGAGAACGGTGAGCTTACAAAACTTGTCCGCGATGTATC
>JAGLUV010000111.1 GCA_023134215.1 Candidatus Thorarchaeota archaeon
GAAACCAAACGCAAACAGATAGACGACAAGCTAGAGCGCCGTAGGATGAAGCGCAGAAAAGATGCTGATGAGCTCAAGGTGGTTGAAGGTGTAATCGATCCGCCTACTCTAAAGATTCTCTACAAATTGTTCAACCGCAGGGTGATTCATGAGCTGCATGGTGCTATCAGCACAGGAAAGGAGGCCAATGTGTATCGAGGCGTAGACCCCGAAGGTAATTCGGTTGCTGTCAAGATATATAGAATAAGTACCGCAGAAACCAACTGGATGCGTGAGTACATCGTTGGTGATCCTCGGTTTCAGCGCGTGGCCAAGCGAAGTCGGTCTCTGATTCCGCAGTGGGCAATGAAAGAATACAAGAACCTGAATCGCTATCACGAAGCAGGAATCAGAGTTCCAAAACCCTTAGGCATTGAGCGCAATGTCTTGGTCATGGAGTTCATCGGAGATGAACAAGGTCTTCCTGCGCCACTGCTCAGAAATGTTGAGTTAGAATCTCCAGTTGAAGTCTTCAATAAGCTGATTGAGATGATCGAACAAGGTTACAATGAGGCCGGTCTTGTGCATGCAGACCTTAGTGAGTACAATATACTATGGCTAAATGGGCCGGTTATCATCGACGTTTCCCAGGCCGTACTTAAAGGTCACACTAGCGCTGGACGGTACTTATTCCGTGATATTCAAAACATAACCCAATACTTTAGGAAGCTAGGGGTCGAAACAGAAGATCCTAAGGTCATAACCAAGTATATTCTCTCTTCTGGTGAGAAATGAAATGCGGTACAGCGAAACTGTTAGAGTGCCCGCCGAAAGGCTTGGCGTCATTGTTGGAAGGAACGGGCGAGTGAGAAAGCGGGTTCAGACACTCACTAATGTCAAGATAGAGGTAAATCCAGAAGGTATTGTAACCATCACCAGTCCCGAGAAGACCGAGGATCCTGTGCTTGCTTGGAAGGCGCGTGACATGATTCGCGCAATGGCTCGAGGCTTTAGTCCAAAGAGGGCGCTCTCGCTTATCGATGAGGACACTCGGTTAGTTGTAATATCGTTGCGCGACGCTGTGGGAACATCACCAAATCAGCTGAAGCGCGTGGCTGGTAGAATAATCGGGGAGAATGGTCGCACCCGTAGAGCCATCGAAGAGATTACAGAAACCAAGATTTCAGTCTACGGTCGTACAGTTTCAGTGATTGGGGCCGACCCAGGGCTTGAGTTCTCAAGTCGAGCAATAGACATGCTCATTGGAGGCGCCCCCCATGGTACAGTCTACAGGTATCTTGAGAAGATGCGCAGAGAGATGAATCGTCAGAAGGCGGAGCTATGGGAAGAGGACTTCTGAACGCTGTAATACCTCGTCTAATATGAAGTTGAACGCTTTTTCATTCGGAACGGTATGAATCAAGATAACTCCCTACGCGGGGAATTCAGCAGCATCTCACCTGCAGAATTCTTCTATCGTAATCGCCAAATGGCAGGCTTTGGTAATCCGAGTCAGGCGGTGTACTCGACGGTTAGGGAGTTGGTGGAGAATAGCATTGATGCATGCGAGGAAGCACGTAGGCAGCCTGACGTGCGAGTGAGCATAGACGAAGAGCGGTCCGGTGTCGTAAGGGTCACGGTATCTGATAATGGCACTGGAGTTCCCTACGACGAAGTTCCCAATGCCTTTGCTCGAGTACTCTATGGCGATAAGTTCACTGCACGACAGAGACGTGGAACTTTTGGTCTGGGAGTGACCATGGCGGCGCTCTATGGGCAAATCACTACGGACTCTCCCTTGATTGTAGTGACTCAAACTAACCACGCGACTGGAAGATACTACCAGCTTCTCATTGACATTGAGAATAACCAACCTGTGATTCTATCTGACAAATCACATGAGAGAGAAGGCCCAGGCACTGAAGTCACAATCCGGCTCAAAGGCGACCTCAACCGATCGAGAGAACGCATATACGATTATCTACAATTAACTACAGTGGCTTCTCCTCATGCACGCATGGAATTTACAATCAATGGATCCTCTATATTGAAGATGGGCTGGTGGCACCAGCTACTTCCAACACCAACTACACCATCAAAACCACATCCTCATGGTGCTGATTTGGAATTGATTAGGCGGCTTGTTGCTGATGCAGGTGAACGGAGTCTTCATGACTTCTTGGTTGAGTCATTTCAAAGGATGGGAAAACGTACTGCAACGCGTTTTCTAAAGTTCTTGGCACTCAATCCCCGACAGGCTATGAATACGCTTGGTCGGGAAGATATCTCTCGTCTTAGCTCTGCACTGCGCTCCTTTGACGGGCTCGGTCGGCCGGATGGAAAATGTCTCAGTCCGATTGGAAAAGATGCCTTTCTTACATCAGTTGAGTCCGTATTCGCCCCTTCAGCTCTAACCTACGGAAGCAGAGGGCCTACTGAATGGAGTGGTAATGCATTCATTATCGAGGGCGTGGCGGCGATTGGTACGGGCGCACGTGCAGCCGATGTCCCGGCACTGTACAGATTCGCAAACCGGGTTCCGCTCTTGTACGACAGTAGTGAGGATACTCTTACAAAGATGCTGAAACGAGTGAACTGGGTTCAATATGGGGTCGGGTCGACCACCCCTGTTTCAATCTTCCTTCATCTCTGCTCGACGAAAATTCCTTTCAAAGCTGCTGGAAAGCAGTCGATTGCCTCTTTACCAGAGATCGAGCACGAAGTACTCTCATTGCTTAGGGAATTGGGAAGAAGCCTCAAGAAAACTCTCAAGAGGGGCGAGCGTTCAGTGCGCGATGCGCAGAAAAAACGTGAATTTGACAAAGCAATGAAACAGGTGGCACAGTTCAGTGCAGAATTAGCAGAACGCGATGTGGTTCCATCAACAGCTGAACTCATTCGTAGATTATTCGAGGTGGACCATCATGTCTGATCAGTCCAAGTCGTTAGACGTCCTCAAAGACATTGGAACCGCCATAGTTCAGTCAATCGATCACGAAGAATTTCCAACACTCAAATTTCCTGGTCGCGGGACTGAAAATCTCGTGTATGATGAAAAGAGTAAGCAATTCGTGCTTGGCAATACCCGCGTCACAAGGGATTCTAGCAACCTTCGTCATATCAAAAGTTTCACACAACTCGTTTGGGTCGCTTCCTACGCCAAACAACTGCTACAAGCTGGCAGAACCAGTTCTCTAAGAGACCTCTACTATTCAAGCGAAGCCTTCGGCGTTGAATTCACAGATCAAGCTGAATCAGATCGAACTGTGACAGATCTTGAGTGTCTGACGGGTATTGCTAGAGAAGCATTTGGTGTGTTTCCAGAGGAGCGCTCGTCAATCTATGGTCAGGTGACAATGCGCTACACTGTTGCAGGATACGAAGGGCGGGATGTGGACCTCACACTCAGTCCTGATGGACTGCCAATAGGTCCGGCACTAGTAACTGCAGACCCGATTGAATCCAAGGCTGAGTTGATTCTAGCGGTGGAGTCCGGAGGCATGTTTTCTCGTCTGATTGAAACAAGAGCTTGGGACCGTTTTAATGCAGTATTGATACACCTGGGAGGCCAACCCCCACGAGCCACGCGTCAATTGATGCGTCGACTACATGACGTTCTTGATCTACCTGTGTACGTCTTCACTGATGGAGATCCTTGGGGAATGCACATTGCACGAGTTATCTCCACAGGCAGTGCTAACGCTGCACACATCAAGGGGTTGACAACACCGGATGCGAAATGGATCGGAGTCACTGCTGATGACATAACCAAATACTCCTTGCCATCGGAACCACTGAGCAATGCTGACCTGAAGCGCTTAGACGAGCTCTCAAGAGATGTGAGATATTCTGATTCTATATGGCAAGATTACATCCGTGACTTCCGTCAGCTGCAGAGGAAAGCGGAACAACAGGCATTCAGTAGGCATGGTATGGACTATGTCGTGGATAAGTATCTCCCAGAGAAGATCTGCTAGAACAGCCCAACTCCCCACGGATATGCTATGAGAAGCAGGAATACAGCTCCATATGCCAAAAGCGCTTGGAAGATGATAAGAAGAATCACATTCTTCTTTTCGGTCATATTCTTGAAAAAGTGAGGTAGCACCCAGTACATGGTGAATGGGCCCACTACTTCCAAAGTCCCGTTTTCTCTGGGACTGGCAAACTTGACGTAATCCATCCCCGTCCTTTTCACGTGTATTCTGTACAGGATGTAAAGCAGGAAATTCATTGCAAAAGGTGCAAAGATGATAATTGCAAGCCGATCCATGTTCCCTAGAATTAACGCCGCGGCAATTGCTGCACCAATTGGCAGTCTTCCAACATCACCTGGCAGAATCTTTGCTGGGTATTTGTTGTAAACAAGAAACGCCAACGCCGCGCCCAGTAGAGCGGCGGCAACTGTGCCGGCATCTATCTGGCTCTGCATAATTGCCGTCCCTGTAAATAGCGGAAGAAGAAGCACGTACGAAACCACGGCTGACGAGTTCACAGCCGCCAACCCCACCTCCAATCCATTCATGCCCCCATACATGTTCGTGGAGTCGATGATGAATGTCATCATCAATGGAACAATAATCAATGGATAGAGAGCTCCGAATTCTATCGTTCCTACGAAGGGAATCGAGATGATGGTCGTGCCCACAGCCATCACAGCCATTGGAATTGAGGCGATGAGTGGGAGTACTATTTTCGTTCTGTTTCTGAAATCTAGATTATCATCGAGAAGCCCAATCATACCTGCCATCAGTATTGATACCAACGCAGCCAAGAGCGCAGGACTTACTGCCTCAGTCCCGAGGAATGTGGTGCAACCAACGACAACTAGCAGACTTGTCACAATCGCGAAGAGGACTATGTAGCCACCCCCCTTTGCCACCTCTGGTTTCCCACGTTTATGGACATCAATCCCTACTTCACCCTTCTCTTTGAGGATTCGGATTATGGTCGGCAATGGTAAGAGAACAACGAGGAATGCGATTACGATGGCGACAACAATTGTATACAACTAGACTATCTCCTTGTGTCCCGATTTATTTGCTATCCGTTTTACACTTTTCGGGCTGAACCAATCACAGTACGAAGATTTCCTTGCCGAAATCTATTTTAACGGACCCGAATTTGGGGCGCAATGTTTGCGGTCCAGTGAGAACTGAGATTGCATAACACAAGCATATCAAATTCGGTGATTCATCTTGAGCCTGCTACGTAGAAGAATAGCAACTGTTGCATTACTGACGATATTCGTCATCAGCGGTGTCGCGTTGACTATTCCTGAGTTGAATTCTTGGAATCCCACGACCTTGGCTCACAATACCCAACAGGACTACTCCTACGCGGAGTCGATGCTAAACGCCTCGATACCCTATGTTGATGTCCACTACGGCTCAGCTGACGGGATAATCGACCCAACAGAGTACGCGTACAGTTACACAGACTCAGCCACTGGAGCTACCATTTACCTTGAGCACAACTCAACACACCTCTATGTCGGGCTCTCAGCTACCACTTCCGGCTGGATTGCGCTTGGCTGGCAGAACTACACCTCTGATTTCACAAGCAGCGGCCTCAATGGCAGTGACCTGATATTTGGTTGCGCCCCAGGTGAGCCGCATGCGGGCTATTCGAGAGTGACTAGCAATGATGTAGTCACGGTTCACTACAAGCTGTTTGACCGGAATGGAACCTTGATACAAGAGAACGATGCTCCTGGCGATGATTCTACAACCCCGATAGGGGGCGAAGGGCTACTCCAGGGCTATATAGATGAAATAATCGGCATGAGAGTCGG
>JAGLUV010000112.1 GCA_023134215.1 Candidatus Thorarchaeota archaeon
AACGGAATGATGCACTTCAGAGTCTATTTCGTCGAACCAGTGGGATTCCAGGACTCCCTATCATTTACGACGACAATGATGATGCATTCGTTGCACGAGCATGTGGGTGACAATATCTACGATGTCACATACCTGAAGTATCCCACTGTACCTTATGTCCTGAAGTCTGCGATAATGAGAGTCAGTTTCAGGAGTGGCGACTCCATTGAAGGCTCTATTCCAGACACTGACGACATCAATGTGGCTCCGATGAGCATGGAGGAGTTTGACTTCTCATTTCGGTCGTTCACACCGTTGATTGCCGCTGAACGGACTACTCAGATTGTAGTCGATGCATGGGGATGGCTCTCTTATAGCGAAACTATCAGCTTAGAGAATATTGGTCCTGCCAGGGAGAACTACTTCATATACACGATACCTGCTTACGCAGCTGATCTTCGGATACATGACGAAGTCGGAACTCTTGCGGAGTCGATGCCCCGTGAAGAGTTGAATTTCAATGATACAATTGAGCTTCGGATTGATCTCAGAAATGACCGCTTTGGCGACAAAGGATTCTGGCCCGGATATTCGTATACATTCTGGATTGACTACGTTATCCAGACTTCAAGTTATTCCGACGCTATCCCATCAGGCAATCAGCTGACGGTTCCGATAGCAACGTTAGGTGAGGTACTCGTCAGCAAACATACAATAGATATAGTGTTTCCAATCTCTTCCAACCTCGTAGAAACCTCAGGCGATTATCATCTCATATATGGTGTATTCGACACGTCGATTAGGTACACAGTCTATAACACAACCCAGGAGAACCCACCCAATATTGTGTTAGTGTACCAAGTTTCGGTAGGAGCTGCCGCTCGACCTGTCCTCTTTGCGCTGATTGCGGGTTTCATTGCCCTCATCTATGTAATGTACAGAAAAATAGACTTGCCAGAGGAGCTTATCGGTTCGGGCGAAGAAGAAACAACTACACCTGAGGCTCAAGCTACGGGTGCGCCTCCAGAGCTCCTGAGGGAGTTTGCCACTCTCTATTCCAAGAAGACCACTTTGAACAT
Organism: Candidatus Thorarchaeota archaeon; assembly: GCA_023134215.1. Classification (GTDB taxonomy): domain Archaea; phylum Asgardarchaeota; class Thorarchaeia; order Thorarchaeales; family Thorarchaeaceae; genus WTCK01. The sequence continues at coordinate 1,059 of JAGLUV010000112.1, forward strand.
GGACCTTGAGAAGATTGAGGCCTCTCGAAGAAGAGGAAAGGTCAAGAAGAGGGAGTTCATGATTCGCCAGAAGGACATCAAGTCGCAGATGGAAAAGATTGACTCTCAGCTCCCATCGACAAAGGATAAGCTTGTCAGCGAAGGCGCGAAATACAGGGACATAGTAGCTCAGCTCGAGCTACACGAAGAACGAATCGAGGGCGCAAAAGCCGGTCTCCGTCAGCTCCTTCTCAGGAAGAAGAAGCAGAGGATTAGTCGTGCAGCTTTCGAGAAGGCCCGACAGGACTATCTGAAGGTTATCAAGAAGGGCACCAGCGCCACAGACCGCATTCTACTCTCGATTCAGGATGAGGCTGGAGACCTCTAGCCTCCTCCTCCCACTTCGCAAGTCTTATCAAATGAAACGTTACAAGGGAATGTCCCCCTGAGGGCCTAGTCATGAACGAACATCAAGTCTTCAACAGAGATGAGGTCACCGTCAGTGAGCTGCTTGAGCCCAACTCAAAAGCTCTAGAGATGTATCAATATCTCAAGAATTCACCAAAGGTCCAATCCTACCTCCGAACTGCGAACAGAATGGCTGTTTCTCGATTGGGCTACACAGACCACGGGCCTGTTCATGCAGAGGTGGCAACTTGGAATGCGATCAAGATATTCAATATTCTCGACGATACTTTCAGGCCCAATGTTGTGGCTGAGGGCATAGGTGACACTGATGATGCCCGCCTCATCGTGCTAGCATCGACATACTTGCATGACATTGGAATGACGGTACACCGAGAAGAACACTACCAAGCATCACTCCAACTGGCGGTTCCAATCCTTGACCCAAAGCTAGAAGAAATTTACCCGGATCCCGCGTTAGCCACTGATATAATGTCCTTCATAATGCACGGCATCTACTCCCACGATGACGACACTCAGTGTCTGACTCTTGAGGCCGGAATTACAAAACTGGGTGATGGCAGCGACCTAACGAAAGGGCGCACTATTGTGCCCTATCACAAAGGCAAGGTTGACATCCATTCAGTGAGTGCACTAGCCATCAACAATGTCATTGTTGAGAAAGGTAAGAAGAAGCCCCTTCGCATTACAGTGGCAATGGATAATCCTGCAGGAGTCTTTCAAGTACAGGCTGTTCTAGAGAAGAAGATTAGCACTTCGGGCCTACGAGATCATGTCGGAATATACGTACTCGTCAATGGCGAGAGGCTTGTTCTTTCACATGTCAAACGACTCTTCAAAGTACAAATCACTGATCCTCCGGATGACATAGATATCAAATCGAAGTAATGGTAGCCCCGCCAGGACTCGAACCTGGGTCAGAAGGACCAAAACCTCCTATGCTGGACCAGCTACACTACGGGGCTATTACTAACGCACCTGTCAGATGTCTACTTCAGGATTATGGTTTGATACCGAATGGAATGCCATCGTCGAGGATGTTGGACGCGACCTTATCTTTCCAACGCTCAAGGAATGCTTCTTCTTCTATTCGCTGTTTTCCAGCCATTCTTAGGTCGTCAGGAAGCATACAGGCAATCCCATCAATGACAGGATACCATCGATCGCACTTGGGACAAGTAATCAAGGCTTCATCAATCTCTTCAACATCCTCCCCATCAGACTCCACCATG
>JAGLUV010000113.1 GCA_023134215.1 Candidatus Thorarchaeota archaeon
TGAACATCGGCGGCCTTGCTATGAATCCAGAAACCGTAACTCCCTGGTCGGTCAGTGCGATATCGACCAAGCTCTCCGCAATGTCTGGTCCCCACAACGAGAGCACTCGGGTTTTTGCAATCTGGCCCGGAGGACAATCTATGATGACTTTGCTGTCCTTAGTGAGTCGGAAACCCACATCGTTTCTGATGATTGCATGCTTCATCGTGGTTTCAAGAATTCGCTGACTCTCAACCTTTGGAGTGGAGAGGTGTTTCCTTCGAGCTGGAACTCTCTCGAATAGGCCGCTGACTTCCACAGTTGTGCCCTGCGGCCTAGAGGCATCCGCTTGTGCCGGGATTTCACCAGCTTTTGATACGAGCCGGGTCCCGATTTTCTCATCCTTATGACGCGTCGTGATGGCAAGGTCAGCCACTGCTGCAATGCTTGCCAGAGCCTCTCCTCTGAATCCGTAGGTCCGGATTGCATTAATATCCTCTCGTTGGCTAATCTTACTGGTGGAGTGCCTTAGCGTGCAAATTGGACAATCTTCCTTGAGGATTCCTGAGCCGTTGTCAGAGATGATAATCGACTCCATGCCTCCCTCCGAAACTCGGATGTCGATGTTTGTAGCGTCGGCATCTAGTGCATTCTCTATGAGTTCCTTAACAATGGATGCGGGATTCTCGATAACTTCGCCAGCTGAGATGAGAGAAATGAGATCATCAGCTAGAATCTGGATTCTCCCCAACGAATCACCTCAGGACCCCATTTCTGAGTATTCGACTTGACCGCCCACGATTGTCCACTCAACCTTGATATTACGAATGGAATCAGGCGATGCTTCTAATATGTTGTCTGAGAGCACAACGAAGTCCGCTCTCTTGCCCTCTGTGAGGCTGCCAACGTTGTTCTCCATGAAGGAAGCATAGGCACTCTCCATGGTGTAGCATCTGATTGCTTCTTCGACTGTAATCCTGCCTTGAGGACTCGGATGATTGACTGCACACCAGATTCCATAGAGCGGTCCGTACGGCATGCCATCGGACCCAAAACAAATTCTTGCACCGTTATCCAAAGCTGTTCTGAATAGGTTCATTCTTTTAGTGCGTTCTTCGCCAAGCCTTTCGTAATACAACCCGCCTTTCATCTGCCACTCGCCAACGAAGTTGGGCTGCATCGATAGGATGAGACCAAGAGCTGCAGCTCTTCTGATTTGGTCTGGTGTGATCATCTCGGCGTGCTCGATCCTATGCCTTTGTCTTCGTATTGCTGCTATGTCCTCAAGGGTTTCGAAAGCAGTAAGTACAAGCTCGATGGCTTCATCACCGATTGCATGATTAACAGTCTGAATGTCATTTGCTACAGCTTTTCTTGCTAGATTGGAGAACTCATGCTGGGACATCAACAACATTCCTTTGTTGTATTTGCTATTAGCGTAGGGTTCTGATGTCGCAGCTGTGCTAGCTCCAATTGAACCGTCGATGAATGACTTCACGCCGCCGATTCTAACCAAGGGACTTCCCATTCCAGAAGTTAAACCAAGGCCTATCATATGATCAATTTGCTCAGAAGGTATGTTGATGACCATTCGTGTAGTGAGTGCATTGAGTCGTTCAGCATCTCTGATATAGCGAGCATGGCCTGCCTGTATGTTGTCCACTGCTGCCGTAATTCCAAGTTTGTTGGCCATCTTATTGCCCGCGATGATGCCTTGATGTATCTCTTGAGGTGAGGGTTGGAAGCAATCATAGAGCTCTTTGATATCCTTCAGAACACCTGTGGGATTTCCGTTCTTATCTTTCTCGACACCCTTTTGACTAAAATCGATATTAAGTTCTTGAAGCCCCCGACTATTCACGGAAACAAGATGCCCGTCAACTCTGAACACACCTATCTTATGCTCAGTGCTCACCTCATCTAGGTCCTTCCCAGTGACATATCGTTTGACTTTCCAGTTGCTCTCATCCCATGAAAATCCAAGAATCCACTGGTCCTTGGAGTACTTGCTGAGCGCCTTCTTCAGTTCCTTCTGGACCCCTTTGACAGAGCGCACCTTATCGAGTTGAACGTGCATCGATTTGATGCCTGAAACTGTGAGATGGGTATGCGCGTCTACGAATCCCGGAACCACAGTCTTCCCGTCTAGGTCAATCACTCTCTTGGCGGAGGGGATTAGATCCATTGCGTCTTCATCGTTACCAACAGCCAGAATCTTGTAGCTCTTGACAGCAATTGCAGTCGCCAATGGTTTCTGCGGGTCCATTGTGATGATGTTTCCATTGAATACGACCAAATCCGCCTCAAGTTTCATCGAAAAGCACGTCCATTCACATGAGTACTAATGATTCGCATATGTCATTTGTCG
>JAGLUV010000114.1 GCA_023134215.1 Candidatus Thorarchaeota archaeon
ATGCTGGGCAATTCAAAAAACCGGATAATGATTGCCGCTCCGAACCTAGCGGAACTCGGAGATTCTATTATCGAGGCACTTCAATTGGCATCTGAGCGAAGAGTTGTCATCAGAGCAATCCTCGGTACCGAGTCCACCACTCATGGATTCGATATCCAGCAACATATTAGGGACGATACGATGGCAATCAACTTGGTTGTCGATGGTGAGGAAGCCCTGATTTCGATGCCAGACTTATCCGTTTGTGGGTGGGTCGACAACTCTCTCATCTCACTACAACTCGAGAGCTTTCTCGAGCAGACTTGGAGAACTACCAAGGAAGTTTAACCAATGGCGGATTATGATGTAATTATTGCAGGTGCGGGTACTGGTGGATCGACAATGGCCTACGCACTGGGAAAAAGGGGTCACTCTATTCTTCTCATTGATAGGAAGCAGAAGGATAGAATTGGTTACAAGACATGCGGAGACGCGCTCGGCTCTCACCATCTCAAGGCGTTGGATAGTCTTGTGGGTCTCCCGAAGATGCCAAAAGGAATCGTCGAGTACGATGTGGCTGGGATAGACATTATCGCTCCGGACAGAGAGCACAGACTCAGAATGGCGGGACCAACAACCAGCGGCTTTTCATTTAACCGATTGAAGTTGGGACAGTGGATGCTCTCAATTGCAGAAGATGCTGGCGCAACCGTCATGGCTTCCACACGAGTGAAGCGACTGATGTTTGATGGGGGCAAGGTTTCCGGTGTTAGGATTACAGAAGAGGGTTCTGACTCTGACAAGGAATTGACCGCAAAGATTGTTGTAGATGCCACCGGCGCAGTAGGAATGCTTCGTCGCCAACTTCCTGAATCTTCGCCTGTAGAAAGAACAATAGCAAAGGAAGACTTCATGGTTGCTGTTCGCGATATCTATGAGACCCCTGAGCACACCTTTGAAACCCCGGACATCTTGGACATATATTGGGATCAAGAACAGACACTTGGAGGGTACATCTGGGTTTTCCCGCAAGGCCCCAATAGGGTCAATGTTGGTTGTGGTCTGATGACGATTCCAGGTCACAAAAAGCCGCAGGACATATTCAACAACTTTGTACGGAATAATTGGGATTTCATGAAGACCGAGCTGGTTGAAATTCATTCAGGCGGCGGAATTGCTCCAGTACGCCGTCCGATAGACACACTTGTCGATGACAACTTCATGCTCGTTGGTGATTCGGGAGCACAGGTCAATCCAATTCACGGAGGCGGAATAGGCTCATCCATGCTTGGTGGTGCGCAAGCCGGGATTACTGCTTCCGAGGCGATTGAGCAAAATGATACTTCGATTAACGCCCTATGGCCGTACAACCCGAGGTACATGGAGAGCTACGGAATCAAGCAAGCATCTCTTGATGTTTTCAGGTGGTTCCTTTTGAACATTACAAACGAAGACATCAATTTCGCATTCAAGAAACAGATAGTAAAAGCGAGCGACTTACTCACAACAAGCATGACTGGTAAGATGTCAATGGGGTCCGGAGAGAAGTTCAAACGTCTGATAGCAGGTGCTGGAAAGATTCCCTTGCTCATGAGGATTAACAAGATTGCGAAGATTATGGAGGACGTTAAAGCAGTCTATGCAGCATATCCTGACTCTCCAAAGGGTCTCCAAGACTGGAAAGCACAGCTTGTTCCAATCTACGATGCTGCCAAGAAGGCATAGAACATGCGAAGGGTGGGCTCAGCTGCGGGGATTGATCTCTTCGCTCCAGCTGACGCCTACTTCTCATATTTCAATAGCCCATATGTAGGTCACAAGCAGGGTGCCTCAATCGACATCTATCCGAGCCACGAGGAATGGGGCGGTCCTGCTTACTCTCCAATCGCAGGTCAAGTCATCCGCGTCAAGAAGATGAGAATGGGCAATGAAAAGACGTTCCCAACTGATAAGGCAGACTTTGGCATAGCAATCGCTCCACAAGGGTCCAGTGATATAGTACGCATTTTGCATTGCGTCCCAGAAATCGACGAGGGAACAATGGTTGAAGCTGGGCAACGATTGGGGTCTCTTCTTCGATCACGCTACTTCAACTACTGGACTGGGCCTCATTATCACATAGAGATAATGAATGCTCGCGACTTCAGTAGATCTACGAAGTCATATCCTCTTAACGTTGAACTGGCTTCCGTGCAACAGGTGCAACGGGAGAGCGCCTCTGAGCTCGAATGCTTGATCACAAGAGTTACTGATGATGTCATTGCAGCCGTCACAGATGATTCATCTGTAGCCATTTCCGGAGACCTCGTTGGGCACGTAGCTTACTGTGGGAGCGAGAGAAGGTATGGTATTCTAGATGCTGGAGTCCCCCATTACAACCATGGCGGCATTCTAGGTCTTACTGAACCCGTTGAAGAAAGCACAATCACCGCGTGGGGCATTGACATCGGCTACGCCGCAACGAGCTTGGATGGTCGCCTTCCCTTCAGAAGAGGAAAACCGTTCCAGCCAGATTTCGAAGGGGAAATCATCAAGGGCGTTTCATGTTTTGCATTCACGCGCAAACAAACAGTGAAGGGGGCTCCGCCGGTCATAATGATTCCTCAACAGTATGGTGGTTTCTCTGGAAAGTTCGCTGAAGGGGATGTAGGTGTCCTTACCTTCAAACGCTCATACGACATCGTTAAAGAGCAATGAATAGCCTTGACACACGATTGCTTTGGTCGACTTGGTACGCCTTTCATTGGGCACTGCAATAGAAGTGGGGCTGGAAAAAGGAACAAACGATCAGAATTTCACCACTGCATTCATCATGACTCATAGTGAAAACAAGTGTTCCGCAAATTGTGCATTCTGTCCTCAAGCACAGGACAGTAGTTCATCCCCTCACATGCTGTCGAGAATTGGGTGGCCTGAGTACAAGCTTGATGATTTCATTCATCATCTGCGACCGGGACTGAATTTCAGAAGAGTATGCGTACAATGCTTGAACTATCCAACGGTTGTGGATGATGTTGAAGAAATACTCGCGGCTGCCAAGACTAAAGCAAAACTACCCGTTTCCATTTGCATTCATCCAGTAAGTCTGGGAGAGATGAAACGCTTACAAAAGGCCGGAGCACAGAAGATTGGGATTGCTATGGATGCTTGCACTCCTGAGCTATTTGAAAAGATCAAAGGTGCAGGTCGTAGAGGACCATACCGATGGGACCACCATCTTGAAGCCATGCATCAAGCGCTCGAAGTTTTCGGCGCCGGAAATGTCACCACTCATCTTATCATTGGTTTAGGTGAAACGGAAGTGGAGGCAGCTGATTTCATCATCAAGATGTATGAAATGGGGATAACCGTGGGACTATTTGCATTTACGGCAATTCGAGGCACAGCACTGGAAAATGCGAGTCAGCCTGCTCTAGAATCCTACAGACGTTTGCAGGTCCTGAGGTATCTTATCACCAATAAATTAGTTAATCGTGAAGGGGTTTCCGCAGATGAGAGCGGCAGACTTGATTTGAAAGCGGATGCTGCATGGCTCAGGGAAACCTTATCATCAGGCGAGGCGTTTAGAGTGACAGGTTGCAGTGGCTGCAATCGACCCTACTACAACGAAAGGCCTCGCGGACCGATGTACAATTACCCTAGACCCCTTTCAGAGGATGAAGTACACAAAGCTCTCGCAGAGGCAGGACTCGTGAACCGCGATGGAAGAGTTTAGGTTCCTGGAACTATGCGTTTACAATGCCTACGAGAATATGGCTATTGATGAAGCAATTACGCTGGCCATGAAGGAAGGAAAAGCGCCCCCCACCCTGCGTCTATACAGATGGAGACCCTCTGCAGTATCCATTGGAACTTTTCAAGGAATGATAGATGAAGTTGACCTCAAGTATTGCAGACTAAACAACATCGACTACATCCGAAGGATTACGGGAGGTGGAGCGGTATACCACGATTTCGATGGGGAAGTGACTTACAGTCTTATCGTTCCCAAGGGCCATCGCTTGGCTCCGCCGGATATTCTGAAGTCTTACAAAATAATCTGTGGAGGAATCGTTCAGGCCCTAAAACATTTGAAAATAAAGTCCAAGTTTCGACCGATAAACGATGTAGTGACCAGCGAAAAGAAAATCTCTGGTAATGCTCAGACACGACGCAATTCATGTGTATTGCAGCACGGAACGACTCTACTCGACTTAGATGTTGAAGTTATGTTCTCTACACTAAAGGTTCCCAAGGAGAAGATCTCCGATAAGATGATTCAAGATGTGAAGAAGAGCGTGACTTCCATTAGGGAAGTCCTAGGCAGGCACGTTGAAGTGGACGAGCTCGGAAACGCGCTTGAAATCGGGTTCTCAAAAGCACTAAAGATCGACCTAGTTCCCGGGGCTCTTATGGCGAAAGAGTGGTCTGATGCTCAGAGATTATTGAAGGAGAAATACTCAACCACCAAATGGAACCTCTCGAGGTAGAATATCATGGGCGATAGCATATACAAAGTTCCAGGTGGAAAGCTTCTGAAAATCAAGCTTACACCCTCAGAAGGTCGGATTCGTGCCATAGTCATTAAGGGAGACTTCTTCCTTCATCCTGAAGAAACACTGATAGCTCTTGAAGAGTTCCTTGCCGGGAAAGAGCTTGATGAGGTCACACTTGCCGCTGACATTCAAGACTTCTTGGATAATGCGGGTGCCACCCTAGTGGGAGCCAGTGCCGCTGACATTGCTAAGACTATCTTGATGGCAATGTGAATGAGCAATGAAACTCGTACGTTTTATGGAATGAACGAAACCAGTTGCAGGACTGAGCGAGAATCATTTTAGCCTCTTAACAAGGAAATAGAATTCGCTTGGCCCACGTTCTTCAGAAGAAAGGAGTTCTTGCCCCGAAACACGAGCCCAAGTAGGAATGTCACTCACACTTCCAGGATCACTAGTAATGATTTCTAGAACCTGATTAATTTTAAGCGATTTGATAGCTTTCCTACTTTCTAATACTGGCTTTGGACAGGCTAATCCACGAGCATCCAATGTTTTGTCAGCTTTTACCATTTCATTCACACACTATTGTTGGATGACCTATGAATTTGCTATGGTCTTCTTTTTTATTATATTGATTGGCTTGTTTTTGAGTTGGTCATAAGTGAAAATCGAGGAGAAGATTATCAGGTCAATGAAACAATGAAACCCTGTCGTGTCCGGAGGTTCCATGGCTCGAATATTCCAACCTATGCTCCTAGGACCTGCGGATATCCTGATGTGAAGAGATTCCTAGTTGTTGAGAAATGAATCTCAGAAAATGATAATGCAAATGAGCAAAAGATTCTTAATCCTGACAATGCGATAGACAAGGAATTCCATAGAAATTCAATGCCAGTAAGAGATCTAAACAGATTTGTAATTCATCATATTGGACTATTGGGGTGTATCAGTAATGAACTATTATCTCAAAAACATGCTAAAATTTCCGAGACGCACTGTCAAAATGTTGGTGAGAATACTGTTACACAGATCTGAATCGTCTGAAATTACTGTTGATCATTTGCTTGAGCGCATGAATTCTAATCTTCCTCCGTTAATAATTGACGTTCGATCTGCTCCGGAATTTAATGGAGCTGATGGACATATTCCAAATGCTAAGTCAATCCCCGTTGGGGAATTATCATCCAATCTAGAGGGCCTTCACTCATCTAAAGAAAAGGAAATAGTAACTAT
>JAGLUV010000115.1 GCA_023134215.1 Candidatus Thorarchaeota archaeon
ATTACAAGAGCTGAGCTAGCTGCCTTGTTTTCGTTACTTGTCGTGAGTACAATTGCAGACAATCGCACTGCAGGGCGTCTTGGCATTGTCACAGTCACAGTTCCACCACAGAAATTCTCTGTTCAGAAGAGAGGTGTTGTCCAGTCATTTGTGGAGTTTCGGGAGGACCTGTCTTCCGAGGAAGTTCTGATATCTATGGTCTATTCAATACTTGATGCCTTACGACAATCTGTGCAAGCGGTCAACATGGCAGACGGTTATAGAGCCGTGGCAGAGATGTTGGAGGATTTCGGTCCTGAACGACCGACCCTAGTGATGATTCTTGGAAGTGATGTGGATGATGACCTTGGAAGACCCTTCCTTCGAGCGATATCTGAAAACGAGAGGTGTCTGTTTGACTTCATGGGACTTGGTATGACTTTTGATGAAAAGAAAGCGCAGCACGTATTTGACGGCATTGTCGGAAGAATCTACCCAATCACATCTTTCTCAACACGCGCCTTTGACGACTATTTGCTTGATGCAATTGACCACGTTGGGCCAATCGTTGAAGAGTTAGAATCTAAAGGACATCAATAGCGTCAGAAATTGCGGCGAGTCTAGTTTCAAAGGATTGCGTTTCGCGCTCCAGCTTTTCCAGAGTCATGCGGACTTCTTCTGTTAGGGTAACCAGATTCGATAACGTTCCAGTGCCAGATCCGGATCTCCCCTTCATTTGCACCTTCAAATAATCGTCTAGCTCCTTGGAAACTCGAGACACCCTGCTTGTAATCTCCTCAAGTGCTCTCAGCCGATCTGTGGTCTGCTCCACCTGGTCAACCAATTCACCCAGATTCTCATCAGCCACATGAATCACCCTTTAAGACGGTCGTCGGTTTGCGCCAGTGCGCTCTCAAGAGCCTCCAGCCGCGTTGATAGATTCTCAAGACGCTCAACGACTTCGCTGAGTCTGATGTTCAATTGATTTGATACAGATGCATCGTGGCGTTCAGTCACGTCTGGTGGTGAGCGCGCCTGAGGTTCTCCTGATAGCCTTGCTAGTCCATCTTCTACCTCCGCCACAGTTTGGAGGAGGTCTGGAATGGACACCTTATCGAGTCGCTTGTTAATCAGGATAAGTGCACGTTCAATCTTCTCAAGCTTGCGTACGTTCAAACTGATGCCTCCATTCAGTATAGCCTTGTCTTGTAGATTTCATGTGCCAATGATCTGGAACCATATAGAACTTCCACTCTAATGTTAGCTTTTCCCTTCTCATCCGACATTGGTACAAGCTTTAGCGTAATCTTCTGATCAGACCGAGGACCGACCTCATGCTTTTCATTAGTGACCTCAGACACTGCATCGCCAACAACAATTGAAACGATGACCCGTATTCCAACTGTAACTTGACTTGGGTTAACAATCCTGATTTGATAATTGAACGCTTTGCCCCCAACAAGTGCATCGGGTACCGCTCCGAGGTCAGCAGACAGCCCTAGATGGTCAGGTGTCAGAGGTCGTCCCTTAGGCCATCTTGTAATTCGTCCCAGCTCTTGTAGTCTTGAAAGCGATGTCTTGAGAACCCTCAACTCTAGATCAAGCTCTTCTGCAGCTTCAGCCAAATCGAAGCTCCCATCATGGCTTTCATAAAACAAGAGAACGCGTCTGTCCGCCTCAATGAGATCGCCAACACCTTCAAGAATCTCCAAGATTGCTTCAGGAAGCTCAGCGGCCTCGTGAAGAGAGAAGTATCTCCCACCATCTACGGATTCAGCAATGCTTCTAAACGAAGTTTCCACTAGGGGATTGCAGCCACATACAAACGGAAAGAATGTGGTACCGAAGTTGTCATTCATAGCTTTAAGCTCGGTCTTCGGATCATAGCCCTTAGGACATCCATCGGGGAAGTAATCGTCACCCAGTGAATTGTAGTCCGTCCCATGTGGCGGCGCATCGCCTACTAGGAGGAGAACTTTGTACGCATCATTCGACCATGAAAGCTTAGTGCGGGCATCGAACAGCCCATCGGCTACAGCCTCAGGAGTATCACCACCTTCGGATGGCTTCAGGTCAGAAATCTGGCGATGTACCTTCTTCATTTGGTCAGTGAAGTCAAGAACACGTGTTACGTAGGTGCGGTCTTGAGGGGGATGATCCCTGTACGAAACTACTCCGAACCGAATTCTCAGGTCTTTAGTGCGAGTCACAACCTTATCCACAATGTCGAAGAGACTATCCTTAACTGCGCGGATATCATCCTTCATGCTTCCTGTGGTATCAACTACAAAGGCAACGTCCAGCTTCGCAGGGGGCACCCCTATCATCTCCTGCCGGATGAGAGGGCTAGCCGCAATTAAGCTTTTGGAGGATAATTACATACACAGCAGGCTTTTTGAGGGCTTGAAAGAATCGATACACGTGAAACCGATGAGCGAGAGCGCAATCGATATTGAAATCGAGTTTGATGATGGAACCGTCTTGAAAGGAGTACTCGACAGAGTGTTAGGCCCGCTTATCATTGCTGATATTAAAGCCGCTGCGCCAATCGAAGGCAGGGCTGCCCTAATGAGAGGAGAAATGCAGGTGACGATTGGAATCAAGAGGGGCAATCGGAGACCTACAAATGATGTTAAAACAGGGGATATTGCATACATGCCACTCGGCGACA
>JAGLUV010000116.1 GCA_023134215.1 Candidatus Thorarchaeota archaeon
ATTTTCGTGGATATGAAGCGGATGGCGAAAAGTCTTCTGGAAATTCTCTGACTTGCTGTCCAAACACTCCTACTTGTGTGTTGATTGAGCCTTCACTATGGCATTCACCACATGACGAGCTATCTCTCTCTTTGACATTATGGGGATTTTCTTAATCAATCCCTTCTGGCCAACTATCAAAACCTCATTCGTATCCGTTCCAAACGCAACCCCGGGTCTTTGAGCGTCGTTTGCGACAACTAAATTGCATGTGCCAGATTCTATCTTCTGGTGGGCACGACTCTCCAGTTCCTCATCGGTCACGCCTGACTCCACTTTGAAGCCCACAATGAACAGACCCTTGTGCTTCGCTCTAGCTTCTTCGATTATCTTTCTCGTTGGGACAAGTTTGACTGTAAGTTCGCCGCCGGATTCTATCTTTTTGTCAATGGTCTTCTCGGGAGTGTAGTCAAGCACAGCAGCAGTCGACACAAGTACGTTCACTCCCCCATCAGATAGTGTCGTCATCACTGCGTCCAGCATGTCCTTGGAAGTGTCGACGCTCTTGAAGTTGACTCTATCGGGCACCTTCTGTTCAGTGGGCCCCATGATCAAAGTCACTTCTGCTCCCCTTGCTATCGCTTCTTCAACGATGGCAATGCCCATCTTTCCAGTGGATGGATTGGTGATAAAGCGCACTCTATCAATCCAACCTCTAGTTGGTCCAGCAGTAATCAAGAAATGCATGCCCTGGAGATCCTTAGGTCCAAGAAGAGCGATTGCCTCATTGACTATTGCATCGACTTCAGGAATCTTCGCCTTCGCCTCTTCCATCTTGGGGTTCATTACGTGGACTCCAATCCCCCTAAGAACTTCGATGTTCTTAATCACAGCAGGATGGTCATACATGGACTCGTGCATCGCTGGCACGATTAGAACTTCGATGCCTGCTCCAATCGCTGAAGAAACCGTGGTTGTCACTGGCGTGTCATCAATGCCGTTGGCAATCTTGCCAATGGTATTCGCGGTGGCCGGCGCAATTAAGACCAAATCGACGTGCTCTTCGTGTTTCCCCGCCAGAGTTATGTGCTCAATCTGACCGGTCAATTCTGTTACGACTGGATTTCCAGTTGCCCATTCAATCAAGTCTGGGTGAACTATTTTCTGTGCCATAGCACTCATAACTCCATAGACTTCAGCTCCATGTCGCATGAGGCGTCGTGCTAGGGCAACACACTCGACAGCTGCCACGCTCCCTGTGATACAAAGGGCGATGGTTCTATCTTCCAAGAATTGACTGATACTGCCTTTGATTAGTTTTGAAGTATGTTCAGCTGACACTTTTGTTCATGAATGCCTTGGAATACATGCAGATAAAATGAACGAAGCTGACTATATCGCAGGGTAATGTATGCATATGTACAGGCTGAGGATGTAGGCAAAGAATATATGAGGTAACGAGGAAAAGCCTGTACGCCAATGACGGGCGCCCCTAGATGTAAAACCGTCTATGATTGCGCGCGTTGGTAGTCGCTACAAAGGAAACGGGAGCGAATCTTTTTGGCGGCGTGGTAGAGCTTCAACATTACGATGGTAGGTGCGGAATACTTGGCTGACTCCTCCTCAGATTCGGATGA
>JAGLUV010000117.1 GCA_023134215.1 Candidatus Thorarchaeota archaeon
GAGTGAAATGTTCCCTGTCCACCTGTGATTCCCTGAATGATGACTCTGGTGTCTTTGTCTGCTAAGATTGCCATTCTATTTTGCCTCCTTTGCAAGATTAACCACCTTGGAGGCTGCCTCCTCCATGGTTTTCAGGAACGGGATTCCTGCCTTGTTCAGAATCTCTTGCCCCTCTTCTTCATTCGTTCCCACCATGCGTACAACCATTGGCACGGTTATGTCGCCGTCATCACGCGCGGCAAGGATACCTTTCGCTACCTCGTCGCATCGCGTTATTCCTCCCATTATATTGATGAGTATGGCTTTGACCTTGGGATACATCAGAGCTACCTCGATGCCTTTCTCCACTCTCTCTGCATCCGCCCCACCACCTAAATCAAGAAAGGTGCTAGCGTTCCCTCCGTACAGCGACACAGCATCAAGGGTTGCCATTGTGAGTCCCGCTCCATTGCAGATGCATGCAATGTTGCCGTCGAGCTCGACATAGGCCATGTCATTCTCTGTTGCCAGCTTCTCTCTTTCATTCTGATCCACTGGGTCTCTCTTCAGACTCTCCATCATTTTCTTGTGTCTGAAAAGTGCATTGTCATCTACATTCAAGCGCGCATCGGCCGCTAGGAATCTGCCGTCCTTTGTGAGAATAAGGGGATTGATCTCTGTCAGCTCTACGTCGTGTGCTTCAACGATGTTCCACAGTTTGAGGAAGAAGCTTGCCAACTTGTTGATCTGCTTCCCTCGGAATCCCATCTTTGTAGCCATTTCGCGGGCATTGTAGGGCAGGAATCCATTGCTCGGGTCTACATGCATCTTCACAATCTTCTCAGGGCTTTCTTCTGCAAGCTCTTCGATTGACATCCCACCGGCCCCACTACCTATCACAACGTATTTTCGCTCATTCCTGTCAATGGTTATGCCTGCATAGATCTCCTGTTGAATATCCAATTTTTCCTCAACCAAGACTGCTTCCACGGGCAAATTATTGATTTTCAATCCAAGGATATGCTTTGCGACTTCCTTGGCTTGTTCAGGTGTATCCGCGAACTTCACACCGCCTGCCTTCCCTCTCTTTCCCGAGAGTACTTGTGCCTTGACGACAACGGGTTTTCCCACCTTGGCTGCGAGATTCATCGCCTCTTCAGGTGTCTGTGCTACACCCCCTGGGGGTGTGGGCATATTGAAGGCACGGAAAATATCCTTGGCTTCGTGCTCAAGTAATTTCATGATAATGCTCCCATGCTTTGGGGTTCATTGTATGACCCCGGGCATAGGCTCGGACCGACGCTCAGACCTAGAAAAAGGTAACTGAAAATACAGGAATGCTTTGATTGGTACCCGACCCGTGCAGATTTGCGTTGTAGTGTTCAGGACCGTCCAGATTTCAGGCAGTGCTAATTGATGGTATCTAGGGCGACTGACAAAATCTTGTCCAATTTGCGAATCTCTTTCTTCAGTTCCTTATCGGCCTTCTTTCCCATGATGCCTATCAGGATGCTGTTGATGTAGTGCAACTCTTCCAGACAATTCTCAACAATTCCCGGTCCATGTTGCTCACACTTCACAAACTTCTTCATACCATGTGTCTGTACCGCGTCAAGAACTTCCGCAATCGCCTTCCTAGGCATTCCCGTTCTAGCCACTGCGACATCAATCAGGATATTCGCCAGCCTATTTCCCGCTTGCCCTAACGTTTTGGTCACTTTCTTCGCATCCCTCACGGAAACACCCAAAACAGTGACACTTTGCCCGAGTTTAGTACATCTAACATCCTTACCATCCCGCTGTGTCAATCCTTCTCTCTCCAATTCGCCAAGGATTTCTAAACCTCTCAGCGATTGTCGGATTACCGAAGCGGCGTATGGTTTGGTTTCATCGTTCTGAAGAGCGAAATTCGAGAATCTAACCAGGTGTTTGCATAGCCTGTGCCTTTTGATTCCTTGATACTTCCATGATTCGCAGGTGCAAGAAACCCCCTCGCTTGCCCTGATAACGACATGGTGCCATAAGTCGCGACTCCGACTGTGCACGAGGCCCTCAATCTTGTCAGGGTTTATGCTTACCAATCTCACATCTTCTTCTGGTATCTCGCGCGCACGTGTGGTTGTGGATTTCGTTGAACGCAAGGAAATCAGTGTCTCAACATCAGCATCGTCCGCTAGCATCAAACCCTCGCGAGACATCTGAGTAACGCGATTGGTTGCCGCCCAGAATGTCCGATTCATAATCGAGAATGGGTCTTCCTCTCTTGTGTGGTCACTACACAGCTGTCGAAGTACGAGATCTTGAGCATTCTCTGGATCATCCATCGAGCTGTCAACCTCACCAAGTCTCGGACTGATATTCCCTTCCGAATCCTCGACGAAGTATTGTGCAAGAACTCTGTGCCTTTCAGTTTGGGTGCCAACAACGACTATTCCAA
Source organism: Candidatus Thorarchaeota archaeon (assembly GCA_023134215.1). Taxonomy (GTDB): domain Archaea; phylum Asgardarchaeota; class Thorarchaeia; order Thorarchaeales; family Thorarchaeaceae; genus WTCK01. Next base: position 2,417 of record JAGLUV010000117.1, read on the forward strand.
AGGCTTCATTGTCCACGCCTCTTTTTCCAACAGAGCTAAGTACATCATTGAGCTGCCATTCAGATAGCTGTGTTAATTCCTCCTTATCTGCTAGGTCTCCGATTAAATCCTGCATGAATACTCCGATGAGAAAGACTACAGTCGCCCTCAGCCCGCTTGCAATCGCAAAGCGCGTTGGCATGACAATCACTGGCACGAAACCGTCTTCCCACGCACCGGATATGGTCCTCCTCTGGTTTCGCGCAATTCCCTCGTGGATGAATGCGACCCCCTTGGAGATGGTTCGCCCCAGCATAATTGATGTCGCGCATTCTGGGTACCTCCCCATGATATCCCTCGAGAGGTTTCTAAGGTCATCCCTATGTTCGGGCGTTAGCCTAAGATCAAGAGTCGACTCATTGCTTGTATCACTTATTCCTGCAAGCTGAGCCGCCAACTCCTCGCATGCAGGAATGTTAGAGCAGAGAATGGCTACCTGTCCACGCCTATAGTGAACAAACTCAGTGAGGTCCGCGAGCGACTCACTGACGCTTTCGAATGCCTTGACACTGAATATGCGTTTCATGTCAGTCTTAGTGTCCTCCACAATCTTAGCGCCTAGCCATGAACTGAGATCTTCGACATCTGCGACCGGGGGGCTCACCACGACATGCTGCAGTTCAGTATCCATTCCCATCAATGTAACCAACACAGTTTCCAGCTTCGCACCAAGCCTTGGTTGGCCAATCAAGTCAAGACGGTCGGTTAGGAGACACTCGATCCCTTCGAATGCATCAGGATGTACGCGCAAAGCGATGTTTAGAGACCGGAATGTTGCAACGACTACGCGCCCCCCCTTCCAAGCGTCCCCTGTGGCTGTCCTTCTCCGAATGATTGCTGTGGCCTCGATGCCAAGTCGTCTACATCTGTGGCTCAACGAATGAAATCGTTTCTCGGCTTGATGCGGATTTGGACAGAGCACAAGCGCCCTCGTCTTGAAATCGGACGCTACGCGATTCAGAAGCGTTATTTCCGCTATCTGATAGGCTTCTTCATAATCATACGTTTGAAGAATCTGACTCTCCCCTCTCAGAATCCCTCCGCTAACCGCAGCAGACTGAAATTGGGTTAGACTAGTTAGGCCCTCTCTTCTAAGAACCTCCAATAAACGAGGTGAAACCTGCTCGATTTCAAGTTCTTTAAGCGTGCTCAACTAAGTCTGCTCCGATGCTAACCTTGTACAACGAATGAGGATATGTCATTCTCTTGCTTCGTCGTTCGCCAAAAAGTGCTAGTATTATCCAAAAATACGCAGCAGCATGGATTTCTTGGAATGC
>JAGLUV010000118.1 GCA_023134215.1 Candidatus Thorarchaeota archaeon
TCCTATCCTGCTATGACACAGTGTTAAAAAGGAACAGAGCCACAGCGCTATTTGAAAGGGCGAGGGCTTGCAAGAACGCCCTTGCTATTTCAAAGAGGCATGAGAGAATGGCATTTGTTGCAACGAGACAATCTGGTTTTAGCATCATCTTGAAGAAGGGCTTCCAAGTTAAGCCCGGCTCCACATTCATCTGCGGCTTTCATGGTCTGGGCGAAGTAGGCTTCCTAAGCACCGCTCATTTGACCAGAACATTGGAGGCAAAACGAGTCGGGTTCATCAAGAGCGACATGCTGCCATTATTCGTATCGATGGAAAACAATAGGTTGGTGCTTCCATTCGAGCTCTACTCCTATGCGAAAAAGAAACTGATTTTCCTCGTACCTCGATTCCAACCACATCAGAGCGACCAGTGGAATTTCGTCGACAGACTGGCTGAGTGGCTAACAAAGTGCAAGTTCTCCGAAACTATCCTCTTAGGCGGATTGGATGCAAGCTTCAAGGAAGATGAAGCGAATATGCGTTGTGTCCCAACGAGCAAGTATGAACCCTTGATCGAGAAGTGGGATGTTCCAATCCTAGAGGAGGGGCTCTTCGTGGCTGGTCCACTCGCACTCCTATTGGCAGAGTTAGAAATGCGAGATGCACCCGCAATCGGTCTGCTGTCCTATGCTATACGAGGAAGACCAGATCCGAGGGCAGCCGCCGCAATGCTGGAGAAGCTGAATCAAGTATACGGTTTAAAGGCCAACGTGGAGCAACTCCTGGAAGAGAGCAAAGAGATTGAACGGCTTGAGAAGATGCGCAGATCAATCGAATCTGACGATCGGACCTCTGACATGTTTGTCTAGCTTAGCCTTCGTATGTACCATCCAATGTCAACAAGGTTCTTGGCTACAAGTCTATCCTTGGCCAAACGGTTAATCTTGTAGGCATCCACTGAGAGCGCTGCCAGGCCCAGACACTCATTTGATTCGTTGAGGATGAAAACCTTTTGACCTCTCAGAAGTGAAGGGTCAATCTTGTTAACTGACTCTTTGAGAATGCTTCTTCCATATGTAAATGATTCAGCTCCCTGCCTTGAAACAATGAGAAGGTTGGAAGTGAATTCTTGAACGCGTTCCAGTACTGGTAGGCTCAACCTAAATTTGCCTTCCACGAGGTCTCCAAGCCATATGCCGAGTGAGAGGGGGGTGAATGGTTTGAAGTCACGGTCAAGAATCTGCAGCCAATTGGGGGGAACTAGGTAGAATGAGATTCCCTTACCTCTGGGTAATGATACTGGCGTGAGAGAACCCAAGATGCGCTTGGTCACCCCTGCACCAAAGTCCGAATCTATCTGATTCCTCACCATGTCCCACTGGACCATGTCTACATGCTCTGGCTTCAAGATGATTCCTCCTTCTCAATCCTGCAAATGAAGAAACCTTCCAAGTCGTGCTTATGCGGAAGAAAGCGTCTTGCCAAGGTCAGTGATTCGTGCAATTCAACGCCGTACGGATTAGGATATGCAGGGATGCCAAACTCGATGTTGATTGGCACTATCTTCATTTCAGGTCGCCGTTTCAAGAGATCATCAATAACGAATTCGTTCTCTTCAGGGGCTATCGAGCAGGTTGAATACACGAGAGTTCCTCCCGGAGCGAGAGAGGAGATTGCAACATCGAGTAGCGCATCCTGCTTGGTAGCGCAAAACCTGATGTCCGCCATACTCTTGCTACGTTTTCGTGAGGGATCCAGAGCGATGAGTCCTTCTCCTGAACATGGTGCGTCAAGTAGTATGTAATCTGGTGCTATACCAAGCTGGTCAAGCTTGCGAGAATCACCGCGCAACACAATCGAACTTGTCACACCGCAACGATGGATATTGCTCTCGAGACTTGCAGTACGAAGCCTATCTTGTTCAATAGAAACGACAACGCCTGAATTATTCATCATCTGTGCCATGTGCGTAGTCTTGCCGCCTGGAGCAGCTGCCATATCGACAACCAAGCTATCTGGTTGCGGGCTCAGTGCCTCTGCCACGGTCATTGACGGCACTCCCTGAACATAGTAGAATCCTCGCATGTGCTCCAGGAGTGAACCAGGCGAGATACGCCTGAAATCAGCAATGTATCCCGTTTCCAGCCATGGAACTTTCTTTAGCCTTACGCCTTTGGCTTTGAGTCTGCTGAGTGTTTCCTCGACGGTTGCTCGAAGTGTATTGAGTCTGATTGACTTCTTGATTGGCCGTTCACATGCCTTCAGGAACTGGATTGCTTCCTGTTCGCCCCAGAGAACAACGTATCTTTCAATCATGTACGGCAGGTATCCATACTGTTTGGCAAGCTCTTTGGCTCTCTTGCGCTGCTCTTTTCCTATCAGGATTCTGTCACTTCCATTTGCTCGCGGATTCAGACACCAATGTCTTCGTTCCACAGTTCTGGGTATCCTTTGATGAATTTCCGCATGATTTCGACGCAGTCCTTGTCATCGATAATCGTGATATCTACTCCACGACTCCGAACATACTCCTCTGGCCCCTTGAAATTTCTGTTCTCGCCTACAACAACCCTAGGAATCCCATAAAGAAGTATGGCCCCGCTACACATGTCACAAGGGGAAAGGGTGGAGTATATCGTGGCCCTTTGGTATTCCGACGCCTTCAATCGTCCTGCATTCTCAAGACAATCCATTTCAGCGTGTAGGATTGCACTACTCTTCTGAACTCTGCGGTTATGTCCTCGACCCACAATCTCGCCGTCGACCACTAACACTGAGCCAATGGGTATACCGCCATCTACGAATCCTCTCTCGGCCTCGATGAACGCCTCTTTCATGAAACGAATCATCTCTGGCATCGTGGGTTTGGATTGCTGATGTTTGGTCATATTCACTACTCCTTTCAAGCACTGCTCTCAAGTGCAGCCTTAAGCTGGTCAAGATCTGGCGCTATGAGAACGACCTTAGGTGTGAGTCGATCGGGCGTTGCCAAATCCTTGAAACCAGAACCCGTTATTGGCACAACAACTCTATCAGATTTATCGATGACCCCTTGGTCAACAAGCGATTCAAGCCCTGCCAATGCTGCAACACCACTCGGTTCAGCAAAGATACCTTCCAATTTGCCGAGGGCCACAAGCTGCCGCTCTATGGCATCGTCTGGCACTGCAATCGCTCTACCGTTTGCCATCTTTAGATACTTGAGCGCTGCATCACCATCCCACGGAAATGGGTCTGCAAGGCCTCCTGCCACGGTTTCGTTTGAATCCCATGGTGTGATATCAAGAGGGTCTTGATTGCTCTTAAACGCCCGAACGATGGGTGCACAACCCTCTGGCTGAACCACAACTGGCCTAGGTATGTTGTCTATCAGCCCCATCTGCTGGAACTCCCATAGTCCCTTCATTGTTCCAGCCATAAGTCCTCCACTACCAGTGGGGAATAGTATCCAATCCGGTGACTCCCAGTTCATCTGCTCGGCAATCTCATAACCAAGCGATTTTGTGCCTTCGAACTGAAAGCA
>JAGLUV010000119.1 GCA_023134215.1 Candidatus Thorarchaeota archaeon
ACTCCCTCCTTGACCTTTTGGACTCTGAATACGTGTGCTCCGAGAGTCCTGAGATGTATGAGTTTTCCTGCAGGAGCGTCCTCTGGCACGAATACAACGGCTTGCATTCCTGCTCTGGCAGCGTATGTTGACATGGATGCCGCAGCATTTCCTGATGATGCTGCAGATACCGTTTCTGCGCCATCCTCATAGGCACGACTTACTCCCACACATATCGGTCGGTCCTTGAAAGATCCTGAGGGATTCGTTGTTTCGATCTTCAAGAACAGATTACCGAGTTTCAACTGGTCCCCAAGTCGACTACTTCGTAACAAGGGCGTATTTCCTTCACCCAGAGTCACTATGCTTTCCCGCTTCCTCAGGGGCATTAGCTCGAAGTATTTCCATAAGCCTCCTTTTCGTTGCTCGACGCTCTGCCTGGTGAAGATTTCCTTAAGTTCCTCGAGGTCGAAGGATATGTCGATTCTTCCCCCGCATCCATCGTTGGGAGGCACATCTTTGTTGGTGTATTCCTTCCCGCATTTGGCACACTTGAGCTGTTTGATTCTTGACACGGCTACACCTGCCTTCAATGCTTGTCGGGCCTCCGTTATGATAGTTATGGAAACACCTATTGACTTGTTCCCCAGTCATTTTGCAGTTCTTACCTATGCAATAACAGGAGCCTGGTTTTAGATGAAGGAATCTATTGAGGTTGAGGTCAAGATATCGATAGAGAATCGAAAGTCCGTTGAAGAAGCTCTTCATCGCATTGGTGCACAAAGACTGAACAGCGAAACCCAAGTCGACGCTTACTTTGACCATCCTGTAAGGACTTTTCAAGAAACCGATGAGGCTCTTCGTTTGAGAAGCCGTCATCCCGATGTGGAAGGTGATGAGCTAGACAGCACCATCCCCCCTCCTTATGAGATGACCTACAAGGGGCCAAAGCTAGAGTCCCGGTCCAAATCGCGCGTTGAACTTTCAGTACATATCAGCAACATAGACAGCGCTCGGTCAATCCTGGAGAGTCTTGGATTCAAGCACGTAGCCACCATCTCAAAACGACGAGTGTTCTACACTGTAGACTCTATCACTGTCAGTATCGATGATGTGGAGGATGTTGGCCTTTTCTTGGAACTGGAACGGGTGGTCACATCTAGGCGTGACATGAACCCGGCTCTGGACACGATATTCAACCTCATTGAGAGGCTGGGGCTTGATTCGAATAACTCAATTAGAACATCATATTTGGAACTCTTTCTGCAGGGTTGATTTTCTTAATTCTCTACATTAGATTGAATCTCTTCGCGTAGTTGATTGACAAATCTATCAAGAATAGCGTGACGCTTTTCCGCCAAGGTCTTCGCCTGGTCAGTGTACATGAGCTTGTGCAGCTTCAATAGCTTCTCATCTGCGTGATTGAGAAAACCATCAATACCTACGCCTGTCATTGATGCCTGTGCAATGGCTCGAAACACGCCAATTGCTCCCATTGCATCAAGCTTGTCTGCATCACTAAGAATCTCTCCCTCAATCGAAGTGGGTGTCAAGCCCT
>JAGLUV010000012.1 GCA_023134215.1 Candidatus Thorarchaeota archaeon
AAAGGTAATACGTAGCTTTATCAGGAACTCCACTGGAAGTGGTGCCTATTCCACAGGAACTAACCATTGTTTCGAATGGAATTGGGTGTGCACAGTGGAAAAGCCGCTAGACAAGCTCTTCGATAAGTTCCTTCAAGGTCAAGCGATCTTTAAGGATAGGAACGCTCTCAGGCCGACATACGTGCCTGATGAGCTCCCATATCGTGACGACCAGATGAGTAGGATAGGTTCAATTTTAGGTCCTGCGCTTCGAGGTGCGCCGCCGTCAAACATCCTCTGCTATGGCAAGACTGGCACTGGAAAAACTGTGGTTGCTCGCTACGTTCTATCGTTGCTTGTTGAAAAAGCTCGAAGGAGTGGAGTGATTGCGCCACTTACAGCATATGTGAATTGCAGGATTGTGGGTACAAACTATAGAGTTCTAAGAAAGCTCTGCGAAGATATTGATGCAAGAATGCGTGACGGATCAGAGGTTCCATTCACAGGCCTACCTACAGATGAGATTAGATCAATATTCAAGAAACGTCTTGACCAGCAAACTAGCATAATGGTTGTTGTCTTGGACGAGGTGGACTCTCTTGTCAAGCGCGATGTCAGCCAAGGAAATGACATCCTCTATAGTCTCACTAGGATGAATGGAGAGTTGGTGAATAGTCGAATCTCCATCATTGGGATAAGCAATGACTTGAAGTTCAAGGAGATGCTTGACCCACGCGTACTATCAACACTCGGCGAGGAAGAGATCATATTCGCGCCCTATAACGCAGTAGAGCTGAGAGGCATCCTTCAGCAGAGAGTTGAGATTGCGTTCAACTCCGAAGCAATTGGGGATGAAGGTGTCATCAACCTTGTAGGAGCTCTTGCTGCTCAGGAACATGGTGATGCGAGAAGAGCACTTGATCTGTTGAGAACTGCCGGTGAGCTGGCTGAGCGCAGAGGCGACAATGCGATTACACAGGAGCATGTCAGAGAAGCCCAGAAAGTGATTGAACGCGACACCATTACGGAAGCCGTGAAGACATTGCCAATGCAGTCCAAGGCTGTTTTGTTTTCGGTGTTCGCTCTAGCTAACAAGGGCAAACGCAATATCTTCACTGGAGAATGCTTCAATGTGTATGCAGAGATAGCCAAGTCCCTCTCAATCGATACATTGACCCAGAGACGCGTATCTGATCTCATATCCGAGCTTGATATGCTTGGACTCATCAATACGACTGTCATTTCCAAAGGCAGGTACGGCCGCACAAAGAAAATCAGACTTGCAGTGAGCAAAAGGCAGATTGGCGCGATTCTCGATGAGGATGTGCGCTTGACGAAAATAGCCAATAATCTAATGGATGGGCATGATTTCGTTCCCTGATTATCGTTGTCCGGTTGTTTCTGCAATCAGACCTTTGTAGAAGAACTTGACTTCAGGAGCTCCTGTCCGAAGATTCACATAGGTCACAATCCCAGGAGTGGGCATTATTCCTTGTTTGCGCATGAACTCCGTCTGGCCCTGAAATGTTCCCGAGTTGATAATCTGAACGCCCCGGTAATTGTCAACTGCATTGTGATGAGCATGGCCAAAGTGTACAATGTCAGGAGGCGTGTCAATGACCATCCAGTCACGATGCAAAGGCGCTAGCTCCGTTTTCCCGCCATACATCGGAACTAGGTGTCGCTTTCTAAGGAACTCCTTCATGGGGATTGCAGGTTGCTTGTAGGTGGCTCCGGGCAATTGTGTCACTGCATCGTCTAGGCTGTCGCCATGGGTCAATAGAATGTTCACACCTTCGACTATCAGCTGACTTGGATCACCCATCAGCAGTATCTGGTCCCTAAGGTCGTAGAGAGGCTTTGCATACTCCTCCGGGATTGGAGGTTTTGGCAATGCTTGTCTGCAGGCGTCGTGATTTCCAGGGATGCATATTATCTTGACATGTTTGGGAATCTTGCGGAGTTTATCAGCTAACCCAGCATACTGATCATATATGCTTGGAATGAACAGATCTTCATACTGTGATGGATACACACCAATCCCATCAACCAAATCGCCTGCAATGAACAGGTACCTAATCTTCTGCACTGCTTCTTTCTCTGAGCTATCAACATCGCGGCCATTCACCCAATTGATGAAACTGTCGAATTCGTCTTCAAGAAATTCGTTGCTGCCATAGTGAAGATCGGAGATGAAGATGGCATACACATCACGGCGAG
>JAGLUV010000120.1 GCA_023134215.1 Candidatus Thorarchaeota archaeon
CAAGCTCCTTTTCAAGCTGCTTGATGGTTCGGTCAAGGAAGCCCTTTCTTTCGGACAGAGTAGTTCTTCGCTGTTCCATCCAACGCCACTCATTCTCCATACCTTGAGTAAGAGCAATCGCTTGATTCACCTTGCGCTGATAACTCACGAGCTTCTCCTTAGCAGCTTCAAGGTCAGATTGTAGATCGTCAGTGAGGTAAGTTAACTGATAGCTTAGCATGTCATCAGCATTGTCCTCGGAGAGAATGCGTGACTCCCGAATGGCTGACTCAGCATTGCTCCAAAGAGAGTCAACTTCCGATTCATCCTTCAATGTTTGACCCTTAAGATCGAGCTCATCTGAAATCTGTTCAATCTCCTTATCGATGGATTGAATCGATTCGATCTTGGACCGGAGTGATGCTTTGCTTCGTCTGCTGCTGATTTCTCGTGTCAGCTTCTCGCGTTCCTCAGGAACAGCTTGAAGAGCGTGAACGTTGTCGACAAGAAGCTGCAATGCAGTGTCATACTCTTCCATAGCCTTAGAGAAATGTTTCTCCTGCAGAGAATTGTCACCTTGGCTTTGATGACTCAACACAGATTCTAGCACATCGTAAGGCGACGTCTTGAGTAGGTGGTCATCTTGAACTTGATTATCGGCATTGCATAAATCCAGCGCGTGTCCTTCAAGAGAGATGCCTATAACCACTAATCCTTCTGAGGAAGCGACATATATCAGGTCATGGTCAGCTACAACCCGTCCATACTTGACCCCATTCTTCTTGACTTGACCTAATTGAACATCTTTCTTCAGGTCCCAAATGGTTAGGAACCCTGCAGTCGAAGATGTTATGAGATACAGATCATTGGCCCACATTGAATCCAAGGGCTCATCAGTCTGTGATTCCAGCGTCCGAATGTGGTTCCATCCAATAATGTCCCAGAGCTTCACATCACCCGACGTTAGACCCACCATGACAAACTGGGAGTTGCCTGTTACAACAGTGCTGCGGTCTGTCTTGTCAAGCACGGCAAGCTCAGTTGGTGCTGTATCAAGGTCACGAGTCCAGACCACTGGAGCATCCTTCTTGGTCCCTGAGCATACTACGCTACCATTGGACCATAGCACAGTTATTTCTGACTTGTGCAGTGGCCAACTTGAAGTTTCGTTAGTACCCCTCTTAATTGATAATAGACGTCCTTCACGGGTGCCAATGTAGAAGCGGTCACCATGAAGGGCAGAAGTCAGGGCATGATAGCTGAGCTCGAACCAGCCAATCATCCCCCAAGTTCCCTTTCGCCACATATACACGCGTCGTTCGCAGGTGGCGTACACATGATCATTGTCAACATGTACGGCTAATGGCTCAGAGTTGGTTTCACCTAGTTCAGCCACGAGCTGCCAATCACCCTTAGACCATACTCTCACGTACTTATCCTGGCATGCAGCGTAGAGAAACCGGTCATCATAGCTGATGTCAACTGCGTCTACGTCAAGTACAGTCACTTCCTCGTGAGTTAGCGAAGGTGATGCTGGCGCAGATTTGTCCTGTTGACCGGACATTTTATTGGCCTCTCTCGTATAGGAGTTGAATTCTATTTCTCGTGACATGACTTAAGGCAGTTTCTAGCTTGGCTGTTGGTACCGCACGGATTTCGAGAAGCTTATAGACGCGATTAGTGTATAAACAAGCTAGGTTCAATTGGCCTAAGCGCAGAACAGTTTTAAAACGACAAACCGATTTGAAGCTTAGCTACATCAGGAGGAAGGCTTATGGATAGTCACGTATGGCGGCGCGAACTCGATAAACTCTCTGAAATGAAAGGAATGTTGGCAACAATCAACCCATCCACTGAACAACAGACTGACCGACAGGTACGCCAGTTGTATGATGTGTATGCGGCGCTTACAAGCCTAGATAAGGATCTCAGTGATACTTCGGGATTGAGCGTCCTGAAGAAGAGGAAGATTACCGGCCAGATTGCAAAAGTATCCAAGAACATCAAAGAAGACTTCATGAGAGTGGTCAGAGACTTCGCAGAGATCTTTCGAAAGGAGCAGAGAGACTTCGGTGCAATGGTGCCACGCATTCAGAATTTCAAGCCCGCAGAAACTAAAGCTCTATCTTCAATGAGTTTTCCGTCAATAGGTGCAGGAGACATAGATGACTTCGAAGCGCTGTACAAATACGGGAAGACGTTCTCACAGCATTATGCGACCCTTCATCAAGATTACGTCCGAGAAGTCAAGGGAAAGCTTGACGAGAATCAGAGGACTCTCGAAACCTATGAGAGACACATTTCCATTGATAGAGGAGAGGTGCCTACAACTTCCTCCATCGACGAAGTCGCCAACCTACCCATGACTGAGTTAATTCCCATCATGGAGAAACTGAAGTCGGATGAAACTTATCTTGATGGACGCAAGGATGAGGTCAGTAAGATGCTGAATGTTTCACTTGTCACAGAAGTCGAATCACTGCAGACCTCAGTTGAAACCTCCTCGCGTCTTGGACTAGACCTCCCGATGGATTTCACAAAACAACTTAGAGTGATTGCCAGAGACTCATCCAAGGCAAATAACTTGACAACGCTGATTAGTCTTGAGAATCAACTTGATGCAGCAAGGTTGAAGATGTCAAATATGCTTCGGGATAGAATCATCAACATGAAGCATGAGGTCACCGCCAAGATTGTTGAAGGAGGGATTCCCACTACCGCAGATGTCATTCCTCTGCCCCCTGATGTCGTCCCTGAAGCTGACAATATCGCGAGCCTTCTCTCCGCCTATCAGAAAATGGTGGAATGGAGCGGACAGGTCAAGATATCTATCAATGACAGAGTTGTGGACGCCCTCAATGATGTCGAGAAAGCAACGAACTTCCCTGATGATGCTGGCATCAAGGACATCATCTCAGTTCGCAAGTTTGTTGCAGACTCCAAGAAAGAGTTGAAGCGCGCCGAGATTGACAATATGATAAAGATTCACCTCAAAGCTAAATTGATGGTGGATGAATATAACAAGAATATTACAGAACAGATCCGGTCGTATATCACCCGGTTCAATGAACTGGCTACATCAGCAGACAAGGTCCTTGACTACGCGCAGCTAAGTAAGAAAGCTCCGAAGGTCGAGGAACTAGAAGGTGGAACCGTATTTCTCCTCGAATCCTTGGCGAACCTTAGAGAGGCTGTCGAGAGTGGAGTAGGCACCTTCCGAGATGCTGCGGGCCAAGAAATAGATGCGATAATAGCAGACTTGCAGACGATCAAACCTGCATACGCAGAGATTTTCATGCCTATCATCAGCGAGCTTGACGAAGCCAAGAATCGCATGGCTGTGATGGAGGAATTTGGCGAGATCAGGTCCGAGATGCGAAGCACAAAAGAGGCTATTCTAGCCAAGGCAAAGGATGCCTTGGAGAACCTCCGTTATCGACTAGGTGTAAAGATTAGACTTGCGGCAGCCAAACTTATGGGGGCAGGAGTGGAAATCCCAAAGGAAGCGCAAGAAGCAATCGGTGAGCTCAACTCCGTGAGCATCGCGGCTGATACCGTGTTTAGTCTCCCAGCCATTGCACGTAAGATGGTTGAGCTATATGAACACAAGATCACCGCGAAGGTTATCGATGCCCTCGATACGGAAACGGTGGATCTAAAGACATCCTTCGGACGCGCTGAAGCGATTGGCGTTGACCTGAAAAAGGAATTGAAAGTTCTTGATAAGATCATCTCCCAGCCCCCTCATGAGCTGGAGGACGCCGCTGAATACTTCGACAGGATTAGGAATCTCACTACCTCAACAAAAGTTCACGATAAAATAAAGGATAGAGCCAATGAGTCATACGTGCAACTCAAGAATGCAACTACGCTATTTGAAGACCAAGGGATGCCCGAAACCGTGGAGCGTCTAAAAACGCTTCTGGAGAAGGTTCCGGAACAACTCTCTGCAGAGTCTCAGCATGTGAACGAGGCACTTGGCGTATGTCTCACTCTAGCGACAATCCAAGATGAGATGCTTTCGATTGTCCAAGGGATATCTCAGAAGGATGGAGAGAATCATTTAGAGAATCTCAAGAAAAAGAGCAAGTATCACTCGACCATAACACGTGTGTACGAAAGTCATCCCGATGACTTCAGTAAGATAATCTATCCTCTAAAGGAACTTCAGGAAGCAGAAAAGGAGTTGGAGAAATCCGAAACTCTTGACGACGCAATCAAACATTTCAACAAGATAGCTGAGTTGAGAGAGGGCTGGGTTGAGAAAGCAGGCAAGATGAACGAATGGCACAAATCAATGAAGATGTTTATGGCTGGCTTCAGTCCAGCGGCTTCTCTAGATGACCGCAACAAATTCATTGATGACGCGA
>JAGLUV010000121.1 GCA_023134215.1 Candidatus Thorarchaeota archaeon
GTCCCCTACTCTCGTGCCCTTGAGCTTCTTGAAACCGTTGAAAGGGAATTCAACGTGAAAGAATACTGCAGCGGCTCAAACGCGGGCGGACGGTGGCTATTCCAGATATTCAATGAGGAGTTCGTGCGTGAGCTCGCGCACGTGATAAACACAGTCCTGAAAGAAACTGGCAACGAGGACCCAATACTAGAGGTAATGAGCGGAGATGGTCGACTCTCTGACTTTTTGACCCAATGGATTGAAAGAAGGATAATCGTCACAGATGCCAAATCAGATCGCTACAACATTGCGTATCCAAAGCACATCGAGAGAATAGATGCTCTGAAGGCCATTGACCGCCATAGCCCCTCTCTTGTGATAGTCTGTTGGGAGCCACAGTGGTCCATGACGGCTATCGACATTGTGAAAAGAGGAGTGCCAGTGGTATGGATCGGTAATCCGGACAAATGCGGACATCCAGGCATCTTCGACATTCCACACCTTAGAAGACGTACTCGTTACGCTCTAAGTCGCCACGACAGATTTGCTGCCAAGGAATTCTGCACGGACATCTTCTTATTCAACTGTGATATCTCTTGATTTGAGAACTGATGCCACGCTAGAATCTGTGTTACTCGTTTTCTTATCCTTCTGCGAGATGTCGATTTCATAAGTCTGTAGAAGGCCTCTCAATGGTGAAGGCGATAGTTGATGCGGTTGACATAGACCCTAAGACAGGCACTGCCCTTGGGCTCTATACGTACGGTACAGAACGACCAAATGTACTGATAGTGTCAGCAATGGATGGCCTATCAGCTACTTGTGTCTACTCGAGCTACCTGCTGATGAAACACCTCGAGAGTCTGGGTAGGTTGAACGGGTCGGTGACACTACTCCCAGTTGCGAACCCACTTGCATTCAGGCTTAGCACAAGGATCTCCCCGCTTGATTCAAAGGACCTTGACACGTTGTTTCCAGGTAGCGAGCATGGAACAGTCAGTGAAAGAATAGCGTGGGAAATATGGAGAAAGGCCTCACAAGCAGACTATGTCATTCACCTACGGACAGGGCATCAATCTTGCGTAAGCCACATTGAGGCCATGCACCGAAAGTACATCCACGTGCGAAACCTTGCATCTCAAATTGGGCTGCCGCTAGTCGTTCAAAGCTCAGGTCAGAGAGGCGCGCTCACCACAGAAGTAGCACACGAAGGAATACCTATTGTGACAATTGAGATGAGAGGGGAGAGAAGTCAAGTCGAGCCTCAGGCTGCAGTTCAGGTGAGAGAATCTATTCTCAACTTCCTACGAATCAAGGGCATACTCTCCGGAGATGGCATAGAGGTCTCAAACACTCTTGCTGGAAGAGTTCAGCACATCAATGTTGACACAGAGGGCTTCTTCGTCCCAATTGTTAACCCGGGCGAAGATGTTAGACGCGATGAGGCGATAGGTCAGGTTCAGGACAAGGATCCTGTTCTGTCACCACATGAGGGGACAATCATCTCAGTGAGCAAGATGAACTACGTCTTCGAAGGAGACCTCATTGCACGAATTGCTCCGCCACTCGTTGATCAATGGATAGAAAAGGAGCATGACGAGGACAGGCCTAAACCCATCAGGAGGAAATGGTAGGCTTGGGCGGATGCCACTGCGATGAGTACCTAATGAGCATAAACGTGGGCGATCGAAGGCTGAGAGAAAAAGGGCAGCTATTATTGGTTGGCAGCTGCATGAACAGTAGATTCCCAGATATAGTTGAGGAGTACAGAGAGAAGGATGGGGGTCAGGCAGTCTTACACGTCTGCCTAGAAGAAATGCACGTGAACCACGCTGGCTTCAAAATAGGCTCAATTATCAGATACTCAAAAATGGATAAGGTCACAGTCCTGACTGTAGATGGTAGCCCACACTGTGTACAGCTTCATTTCGTCGTAGAGGACTTGAAGAGTCACTTTACGACGGCCATCGAAACGGCCCATTTTGTTGTTGAAAAAGGTAAGGTGCATCAGGTCTCACCCAAGGCGGTCAAGAGAGCCAGACATCTTTCCAAGCTGGAATCAACGCTCAAATGACCACGATTGCCACATTAGTCCTTACGAGAGCTCAGTCGTGGCAATAAGAAACCAGCCCTTTTACGGTAGGCAATGTATTCCGGCCCATATTGAATAACAAGCTTGCGCTCTTCGAGATATGCGCCGATGACAATATAGACAACGAAAGCTAATGAAAAGGTTAGTATGTTGGAGAACGGATAGAAGGCGACTAATGACAGCAAGAATAAGATAGTCGCGAGGTAGAGGGGATGTCTCATCCGGGCATAGAGCCCGCCCGTCACAAGGACTGGCTTACGGTCAGTCCGCATATCTGCAACTGTGCTCACTGAGATTGACCTTGATGCTAATATGGCGACCACAACGCTAAGCGCAAGAAGAATTGCCCCTAAAAGGAAGAGAAGAGGGTTGACTAGTTCAGGAGATTGAAGAAAGTAGAGCCAGTCCCGGAAGTTGAGAGACAAGGAAGCGGGAACAAGAGCTAGAAAGGAGGTGACATTGAAAATCCTAGAGTAGCCTTCCTTCCCCCATCTGTCAATGATCCAGTGCTTCACTCGGAGAGCCGAGATGCCGCTGTGCTGAATGCCAAAAACTGTTACAGATGCAACAATTGCCAGATGCTCGAACATAGACGTCACCACTCGTGCTGTCGGGCCTAGTACATAAAGCTTATAAATAACCATTGTTAAGTGCATGCAGTATTAACCATCGTTAAGCGGTGATTGACAATGAAAGATAATTCAGCAAACCCATTTGTGCCCATTGAACTATGGGCAAACACGTCCGTAAACATCAAGGATGACAAAG
>JAGLUV010000122.1 GCA_023134215.1 Candidatus Thorarchaeota archaeon
GAACCGTCCGTTACGCACTTAGGAAGCTTTTGAAGAAGCAGTTGATTAAGAGAGTGCCCTGTCTGCAGGATATGCGTCAGTGGATTTACGTCCCCGTATAGAAGGCAACAACAACGCACGAACTTGAGAAATATCAGACCACCGCCGGAGGCTAATGGGCCAATGGCGGCGGTTAAGCATCCCTTCGAAAAGGGACATTTCTGAATCCTTATAGTACTAGGAGCCAGTATATTATCTATCTCGGAGGAACACAAATTGGACACTCTGAAGATCCTGACTGGTCAGGAAGCAGTGGACGCTGTTCACGCGCTCAATGAAGCGAGCCGTCGACAGATTCTCCATGCACTCAGAGCAAAGCGAATGTCTACTTCCGAGCTATGCGATTTCTTAGAGCGGCAAGAAACCCAGAAGGAAATCAAGCCTCAGACGGTCCGCTATCACCTGAAGGAATTGGAGAAGGCTGGACTCATCGAGCAAGACGGCCACGAACCGGTTGGTAACGGCAGTACGCACATCATGAAGAAGCTCTGGAGGGCAACTGCAGAGAATGTCTTCATTGCCACTGGGGATATGGATAATCTCCCGGAGCGGTATCCTCTCGATATGGACCGGTTACTCGATATTGTCGGAATCATGAAGATTCTGGGATTCGACTTACCCGCTGATGATAGCACTCAACAGCTCGCTGATGACTTCACTGAGCGCGATCACCTTGCAAACAAGGGCAGCGAAGGGGCGAAGAATACACTCAAAGAGGTTGCTGAGATTGACCCCGGAGTCTATGCAAGGATGTATAGAATCCTAAGTGTCATTCAGCTTAAAGATGGCGACTATAAGAGATTCTGGGAATTGAACCGGAGCGTCACAAACAGGCTCAGAGAGGCGTACAGCAAGGGCCTTGGGAAGAATCCGGAAGTATACTAGAGCAGTCAAGACTCCTCTTCACTGTTCTCATTGTAATCTGGATGCTTGGTTGTAAGCAGCCTTCGAATCCTAGATGCAATCTTTTTCCCTACTCCACTGACCCTTTGGAGATCTTTCTCTTCTGCAGAAAAGACCTTGTCTAAGGTCCCGAACTCTGCTAGAATTGCACGTGAGATGACTGTGTCAACCCCTGGGAATCCTGACAGTATGTACTCCAGCGACTTAGCGTCCGTTCCCATTGTTTCTCCGGATCTTGTTCTGAGAGTCTTCTTTGCGCCAATCTGCTCGAGGTGCGCCATGCGATAGAGAACAATAGCGGTTTCCTCGGCATTCCGTGTCCAGATAATCGGTACCTGAACCCTAATTGCGATAGATGCTAACGCGCCATAGATTGCAGCTGGATTGACTGCTCTCAACCCAATGAGCTGCTCTCCCTCCATGATAAGTACTGGCCTCCGATAGGCTGAGCGGAGCGCCACCAGCTGGTCGAAGAGTCGTCCATCGATCATTGACTGGATGAAATCTCCCATCTCCTTCCGTTCCACAGCCACATCCTCTGAAACTATATAGTCCCCAATCTTCAAGCTTTCATCTGAAATCTCGACGTTTAGACGTGTAAGCTCTCGAGCCACAGCTGTAGGAAGCTCCCTAGAGTCCACAATGAGCCTTATCGTATCGTCTGTCTTGAACACGCGAGCGGCCCCTGTGCTGGGAATGCTCGGCTCCTCACCAGCTTCGCTGGCAAACTCGTCCAAGCTAGTCTGCTCATCATCTGGTTCTTTCTCTGCCTCTTTCAAGGCGTCAGGCATCTTCTTCAACTTCCTAATCACACTCCAATGATAGAACTCATCGTGTGTTCCCTTTGCCACGAAGATCACTACGCGCCCCGGAGCCCTACGTCCTGTTCTTCCTTTCCGTTGAATGTACGGCACTACAGATGGGACACAGTCGTAAAAGACAACAAGATTGCACTCTGGAATATCTAGACCCTCTTCTCCTACCTGAGTGGCAACCAAGACGTTGAACTCGTTGTTGCGGAACCCCTCAAGGATTTCCACCTGTTTTTTCTGGCTGAGTCCTTTATCTGAACCTCTCGTGCTTTGGCCCACAAACCGACTAGCACGAGTTTCATCTAGCTGGTTTAGTGTTTCGACAATCTCGATTGCCGTGTCACGAAAGCGCGTGAATATCAAGATACGCGAATCCAGATTGACAGAGAGCTGCTCGCTGACTATCTCCAGTATTGCTTCCGCCTTAGGATGGCGATGTCCTTTCGCTACCATGGCTTGCAGCAGGTTTTCAAACTGCTTGAACTCGATTCGCGAAATCAGGTCCTTGACACCCTTAGAGCTCTTCTTGTTGCGGACTTCTTCGTACATCCCTTGGATGTATCTGTGAGTGGGTGCTAGTCCTTGTGTACCAACGAATTCTAGGAGATGCACAATACGTAGCGATGCAGTCAGGTTACGCATGACCAAATAGAGCTGACGAGGGGGTTTGGTGTAGGAACCAATCTCGCGACGCACTTCGCCCTGAACTTTCAGTATCTCCTTCTTGCTGAGTCTACGACCGTCAGGAAGCGAGAAACCATTGCTCACAACTGGAGCGATATAGTCGTCCAACAATGAGTATAGGATGTCTCTCAGAACCTCGATCTCGGGGGGAAGAGTCACATATCGGATGGCGCTCTCTACTGAAACGATATAGTCGCGTACATCGGGACTCTGTTCATCCCTCACCTCAACATGGACTAGACGAAGGTTATCACATACTGTCTTGATATGCTCTGCTTGATGTCCTGGGGATGCTGTTATTCCCAGTGATAGAGCATTCTCTCCCTGCTTCTCATACATTTCGGCAATGAATGTGTATGCGTAGTTGCCAACTCCGCGGTGAGCCTCGTCATAGATAATCAATGAAACTTTGGCCAGATCATAGCTTCTCCGCACGAGATCATTCTGCAATGCCTGAGGCGTCATCACAATCACTTGAGCGTTAGCCCACATGGTTCGCCTGTCCTCCGGTGAGTCCTGCCCGGTCATGCACACAATCAAATCAGCATCAATATCGAGGACTTGTCTGAGGAACCGTGCCTGTTGGTCGACAAGTGGTCGAGATGGCGCAAGGAAGAGGACTTTGCTGTCTTGATGGAGTTTCAGGCGTTTAGCGGCAATAAGAGCTGCGATTACTGTCTTGCCAAGTCCTGTGCTTAACACGACCATCGTGCTCTCTTTCTCAGCAATTTCCGCAATGTTAACCTGATATGACCTATACTCAATACTATCCTTCTTTACAAGCGGCAAATCGACAAAGGACGCTCTCTTAACCAACAGTCTTTCCTCACATAGGCAGAAGCGCCATTCAGCGCTCATTGATAATACTCACTGTAAAAAGCCTCCTACTTCTTCTTCATCTTAGAACAAGGAGTCGAGATGTTATGTCTACCAAGGAGTCTATGCCCAGTATCGAAGCAGAGCTTTACGAGCTGAGCATGCCCGGTCGTCTTCTAGGAAAAGAGGTTCTTGACAATAGAGCGCGAAGAATCGGAATCGTGAGGAGCATTAGAATCGGGCTCCATCCAACCCGCTCCGAGCTGATTGTGAAAGGTGCAGAAGTTGAGTTTCCGGTTGACTTCGAAAGGATTGATGCTGTGGGAACGGTAGTACAGCTCAACTCGGTCGTCAAGGACGCTGAAGAAATCGAGGTTCACGATGTTTTGCGACTCCAAAAGGAAGTACTAGACGACATCCGAAGCTATCTTGGCTCGAGGTGATTGTCCAGCATCTCTTCATTTCGAAGGGATTAATAGCGGTAAGAGCTGTTTTCCAAAACCGGAGGCACTCTCATGGACCTCACAGTCGAAGATCTAGCCAAAACGATTGATCATACGGTGCTAAAGCCGGAAGCAAAGCAGTCCAAAATCAAGCAGCTCTGTGAGGAGGCACTCCTGTATGAATTTGCTGCGGTGTGCATCAATACTACACATGTTGAGTATGCTGCCGAGCTACTCAAGGACTCATCTGTGAAGGTTTGCTGTGTTATCGGATTCCCTCTAGGTGCCAATCTAACACAGGTGAAGGCCATGGAAGCCAAGGAGACCGTCCGTTTGGGTGCTCATGAAATCGATATGGTCATCAACGTTGGAGCACTCCGCGATAAGAACTATGATTTTGTCCGCAAAGACATCGAAGCTGTAGTCGAAGCATCCGGAAACGCGCATGTGAAAGTGATTCTAGAAACCGGTCTTCTGATTGACGACGAGAAGCGTCAAGCATGTTTGTTAGTGAAAGAAGCCGGTGCAGACTTCGTCAAGACATCAACTGGCTTTGGTCCTATGGGAGCGACTCCACACGATGTAAGGCTCATGCGAGAAACCGTTGGTGATTCCATGGGCGTGAAAGCGGCTGGGGGCATCCGCAACTTCAAGGATGCAATCAAGATGATTGAAGCGGGCGCCAACCGTCTCGGGACTAGCGCGGGAGTTGCCATTGTGGAAGACTTTCGCTGGATCCACTATAGCGATGCTTGGATGCAACCAGATAGACCGTGCTGGGACTGCCCAAGCCGTCATGCCAGTATGGCGAAGCAACCCAAAGAGGTCTATCTCTGGTACAAGGAACGATGCCTCACATGTCCCCACCGTGAACATAATGTTTTCAACGACTAGGAGGAATCTTGTTTGTCAAAACAAACCTATACCAATGCCGCGATTCTTCGTGTGTCACTGACTGATGGTTCCATTCGTCGAGAACAGATATCTTCTGATGATTTTGCGCATTATCTTGGAGGACGAGGTCTCGGAGTGAAACTCCTCTATGAGAACTTGCCCCCAGGGATTGACCCACTGTCCCCAGACAATTGGCTCATCTTTGCTGTGGGTCCAATGACTGCGACATCAGTTCCTACTGCTGGACGCTTTGTCGTGGTGACTAAATCTCCATTGACAGGTACCATCTTCGACTCACATGCGGGTG
>JAGLUV010000123.1 GCA_023134215.1 Candidatus Thorarchaeota archaeon
TTGTCGAGTTCTTCTTTTGTCATGGAGCTCATTATGACTTCGAAGCGCTCCAAGTTCTCCTCCTGAATCTCAGCGACATCATCAGGCAGTTTGTATTTTAGCCCCAGCATCTCCATGACTTTTCCAATCGGCCCCATCTTCTTCAATTGCTTGAGTTGGGCCATCATATCTGTCAAGGTGAACTGCCCCTTCATCAGGCGCATGGCCGCGTCTTCGTCGATCTCAATCTGCGCTTCCTGAACCTTCTCAATAAGGCCCTTGATGTCAGACATACCCAATAGTCTACCTGCAAACTTGGTCGGATTGAAGGGCTCTATGGCATCCATCCCTTCGCCTGTGCCGATGAACTTGATTGGCGCTTGTGTGGCCGCCGCTGCTGATAGCGCTCCACCACCTTTTGCGCTGCCATCGAGCTTGGTTATCACAATTGAGCCAATATTGGTCGCTTTCTTGAATGCTGCAGCCTGTGAGCCTGCTTGTTGTCCAAGTGTTCCATCTATGACGAGGATTATCTCCTGAGGCTTCACAGCTTTAGAGATATTTTTCATCTCTTTGATTAGACCAGTTTCCTCTCGATGCCGTCCTGAAGTGTCCAGAAGAATGAGTTCGATGCCTCGTTTCCTCATCTCGCCAAAGCCCTTCTTTGCGAGCTTGACGGCATCCTTTCCATTCTCATCGCCCCAGAATGGGATGTTGGACATCTCTGCCAGCTGCTTTAGCTGACTGTAAGCACCTGGACGGAAATTGTCAGCACAAATGACTCCGGTCTTTATGCCCCTTTTCTGGTAGTATCGCGCAAGCTTGCCAATTGTCGTTGTCTTACCAGAACCCTGAATTCCAACCAACATGACCAAATTCGGCTTTCCTGGATTGATGGTCAGTGGTACAGTTTTCTCGCCAAGGAAGTAGGCAAGAGTATCCCATACGACCTTAACGATATGTTCACGACGGGACACGCCTCTGGGAAGATTCTCGTCTAGAGCCTGCTTTTCCACCCTCTCTGTGATACCCATCACAAGATTCACATCTACATCTGCTACCAACAGCGCTCGTTGGATGTCTTTCACAAGCTCCTTGACAAGATCCTCATCTATGACGCTGGCGCCAAATAGGCGTTTAAGAGCCGAATTCAAAGACTTTCCAAGACCGTCCAGGACCAATTCTCTTCACCAAACCAACTTGGTGCGGTCTGGAAAGTTTCCATATCAACCTTCTCCTATATGGAATATACATTGACTGGAACTCCCGCGAAGTACTGGGTGAAAGCAAAATGCCTAAAACCACATGACCTACATCAAGAACACAAGCAGGTGGTCTGTGTGGCAAGGAAAGAGAAGAATGACAAGATTAGAATTGTCAAGATAACAGACGGGACAGTGATTGATCACATAAGCGCTGGTCATGCTCTCGAGGTCTTGGAGATATTGGGGATTTCCGGAAAGGAGGGCAGCGTTGTTACACTCGCCATGAACATCAGTAGCTCCAAAGTTGGAAGTAAGGATATTGTCAAGCTAGAGAAGCGTGTCCTACAGCAGTCTGAGTTAGCCAAGATTGCGCTGGTGGCTCCTGACGCATCAATCAATATCATACAGGACGGAGAAGTTGTCAAGAAGACAAGAGTGGAACTCCCCGACAGCATAACGAACGTAGTTGCGTGCCCCAACAAGAGGTGTGTCACCAACAAGGAGCGGGAGCCCATACATGCCAAGTATCAAGTAGTGTCCAAGCGTCCGACAGTGCTCAAATGCCATTATTGTTGGACATTGATTGAAGAGGACGACATAATAGCTCAGTTCACGGAACACTGAAGGTGTAGACGGCATATTCCACAGCAATTACCCTTGCATATGAGAACAGATACTTTGCAAACGCTTTTTAGCGAAATTTCAGCAGACAACTCGAACCGCGACTGTTGAGTGAATTTCATGGCTAGCGATAAGATTGCCGTAATAGGTGATAGGGACACTGTCACCGGTCTTCGAATGGTTGGAACCACCGAACATTTCATACCCAAGTCTCCCGAGGAAACTCGCAGTAAGCTGCTCGAGTACTTCAGAGACCCAAAGATGGGGTTGATTATCTTGACTGAGCCCCTTGCCAAAACGGTCGAAGACACGATTCTTGAACTCTCAGAAGCCCCTGTACCAGTGATTCTATTGATACCGGACAGATATGGGCCAACTGGTGAGTATGAAACGATATTGAAGGAGCTTATACGCAGAGCGGTTGGCATCGAGATTAAATTGTAGCACAGTAATTCCAGAGGAGCTGACAATGAAGCCAGACGTCGGATATATCGAGAACATCGCAGGGCCTGTCATCAAGGCGGGTGGCCTACCTTCGGTTCGCATGTATGAAGTAGTTCGAGTGGGCAATGAGCAGCTCATTGGTGAAGTGATTGAAGTTGGATCACATTTCTGTACTATACAGTGCTATGAAGAAACATCAGGCATAGCTCCTGGGGAACCAGTTGCTGCAACTGGGGATACACTATCAGTGGAACTCGGCCCCGGCTTGCTTGGGGCCATCTATGATGGCATACAAAGACCCCTGCCTGAGTTGAAAAAAATATCAGGTGATTTCATCTCAAGGGGACTCACAGTCGAGGGTCTTGACAAAGAGAAAAAGTGGAAATTTACTCCTACGGTCAAGGTTGGCATGAATGTAATTCCCGGGGATATAATCGGCGAGGTTCCAGAAACTGGAATAATTACGTCCAAGATCATGATCCCCCTGGGCATAGAGGGGGAGATTATGGAGATTGTTTCGAAGGGGAAATACTCCGTAGTTGAAACAATCTGCAAAGTCAAAGACAAGCATGATACAGTTCATGAAGTCATAATGATGCAGAAGACTCCCGTACGTATGGGACGGGCCTTCAAAGAACGAGTTGCGTTCGATACCCCCCTTCTCACCGGGCAGCGAGTAATCGATACCTTCATGCCTCAAGCAAAAGGCGGCACAGGAGGGATTCCTGGGGGATTCGGAACTGGCAAGACTGTCACTCTGCATCAGTTTGCAAAGTGGGCGGATGCCCAAGTCGTTGTCTATGTTGGTTGTGGCGAGCGCGGTAATGAGATGACCGAAGCTCTTGAGGAATGGCCTCAATTGAACGACCCTCAGAGTGGACAGCCTCTGATGGATCGCACAGTCCTTATCGCGAATACATCTAACATGCCTGTTGCTGCTCGAGAGGCGTCAATTTACGTTGGCGTGACCATTGCTGAGTACTTCAGAGACCAGGGCTTTGATGTTGCACTCATGGCTGACTCCACTTCGCGGTGGGCGGAAGCACTTCGCGAGATATCTGGTCGTCTAGGCCAGTTACCATCAGAAGAAGGCTATCCTGC
>JAGLUV010000124.1 GCA_023134215.1 Candidatus Thorarchaeota archaeon
CGATTGCATCCTCAGGACAGTCAATCTCACATGATTTACATCCTAAACATTTAGACTGTTCCCATTCAATGGTTCCGAAGCCTAGAAGAGGAGCGTAGCCTACTTGAGAACGATATTCCTCGAGAACTGAAGGAACATCCACATCCATTAGCTCGTCAATTGTTACCTTGGGGCGCGTGCTCGGGAGCTTTGCACGGGTCCGGTAGGTCATTGTTACGGCGGACTTTACTTTGTCTTCCACACCATTCAGCACTGACTCGGCAATGACTGAGCCTTTGACTGTCACCTTCTCCAATTTATCGCGCGCTTTTGAGAAGGTTTCCAAGGAAGTTGCAAGCTTCCCGATATTTTCCGCCTTGAAGTCACCTAATACTGATTCAAGCTCGACTCTTGCGGAGGCAAGTTGGTGCGCAAGGTTGGAAACTGTTTTGATAGCGATTTCGGTTTCGCTAAGTGTTCGGGGTACATCGTACAGAACGTATCCGTGTTCCTCACCGGCGAGGAGTAAGAGTTCATCCCGCTTCATCCTTAGAAGATGACTGAATACTCTATCTTGGGGGATCTTGGTCTTCTCAGCCAAGTCTTTGGCGCTCATTGCTCCAAGTTCACGAATTAGAATCAGCATGGTGCCGCGCTCGAGCTCGTGGTCAAGATAGCTATCCATCATGGTCTTGTAGACTTCAGGGTCGAGCTTCTCACCATAGACATTGGTATCGGAAACAAGATTCGGGCCCTTCTCCAATGTTATCTTGAGTCTAAATCGTGTAAATGCTTCAAGACCAGCAGAAATCAGTAACTGAAGCTCTTCAGAGGTACCTGAGGCCGGAGTGCTCAAGACAGCTTCGGTCGCTGAATCAGCGCGCTCCCGCAATTCATTCAGTGGCTCAGCAAGAGATGCTTCTTCGTAGGCACCAAGCAGAGCCAATCGTTCCAAGTGCCGATCCAATGCCCCAAGTATGGTTTCGGTTGATGTGCGGAGTGATTCATCAAGGGAGCCGAGCATTCCACGGAGTTGCTGGATAATCTGCTTCAACACGAGTGTTGTACCGGGCGTGTCGGTCGTGACGCGTGCGAAGACTGGAGAATCGCTGTCAAGACCCACCATCTCAATTTCGCCCCTCTCAAGCATGCTCACAATGACCTTCTGGATCTCGGAAGAGTGTGTTTTCATAAGCTCGCCGAGTTGAGGAACCGTTCTTGAGCCCATTTTATTCAGAATAAACATGATGACGCCACGGCGGAGCTCGGTGAGCAAATTGGCTGTAAGTAGTTGAAGGAACAATTCATCATCGATTCGTCCTTCTCTCTTGCCGCGTTTGAGCTGTGCCGCAGCCCGCAGAAACGGACCATATCTGGTCTTTGCCCCAAGCTTCTGGAATCCTGCAAGTGTTGTGTCAGGATCCGACTCCATGTCAGAGGTGAGGCTCTTCAAGGTGTCAATCAGCGATGTTAACTCAATTGTTGCTGCTTCTGCATTGGACCTTGCCGTTTCCTCGTATTCACCTATAGTTGAATCTATTTTGGAGATTAGTTCTGGCAGAGGCTTCAGTATTGCCTTAGTATCCCCAGCCACACCATCCTCTGATGCTTCGTCAGTACCTTTCGTGCC
>JAGLUV010000125.1 GCA_023134215.1 Candidatus Thorarchaeota archaeon
CGACCTCCGCCTAGATGTTAAGATTGAACCCGAATTCCACATCATAACCACCGATGGTGAACCCTTTGATTTGGCTGGTTATGCCGACACATTTCCAACGAATCCCGGATCCGACATCTTGCTCGAGATGGCCGCGGCAGTGAAAGACTATGGCATGCGTCCCCGAGTAATACATCATGAGGTAGGAGAATCTCAACAGGAAATAGAGATTGACTATGCAGAAGTCATGAAGATGGCTGATTTTGTTCTTCTCTTCAAGAACCTCGCTAGGGCGATCACTCAGAACTATGGTCTCGACGCTTCATTCATGCCCAAACCGTTTGCGAGTTCGGCTGGAAATGGACTTCATTGTCATATGCAGCTCTGGGATGGGGACAAAAACCTGTTTGGAACAGACAAGGGGGATGATCTCTCGGAAACTGGCAAGATGTTTGTTGCCGGATTGCTTCATCACGCTCCAGCAGTCACAGCCTTAGCCAACCCGAGCGTGAACTCATACAAGAGACTAGTTCCCCATTATGAGGCTCCGGTCTATATTTCGTGGGGTTTCAGAAATCGTACAGTTCTCATCAGAGTGCCCCAATTCAGTACACGTGATAAAGCAGCGATTGAATTCCGGTCTCCCGACGCGACCACTAATCCGTACCTCCTCTTCTCAGCTGTGATAGCTGCAGGCATGGACGGTGTCAAGAGAGAACTCAAGCCACCAGAGCCGAGGAGCGAAGATGTATTCCATATCACAGATGAAGAGAGAGAGAATTTAGGGATAGGCACACTTCCAGCAACGTTGGATGATGCTTTGAATCAGCTTGAAGAATGTAGGCTGATGAAGGAAGCGCTTGGCATTGAACTCGTGGAAACCTTTCTGAAAGTGAAGCGAGAAGAGTGGATGGAGTATCAGAGCTTCATTGTAACTGATTTCGAATGGAAGAAATACCGCAACATCTAGGCGCTATTGAAGTACTTGGCCAGCCGATCAAAGGCCTCATCTATCGCTTCAGGAGTTAGTGGTCCAATTGAGAGGCGGATGTGACCTTCTCCCGAATCACCGAAAAAGGTGCCCGGCAAAACTAGTGTCTTTGTGGATTGGAGGATATCCATGACTAGCTTGCGGGAATCTGTACAGCCCTTGACTTGCGGGAAAAGGTAGAATGTGCCGCCGGTTCGTACAGTTTCGAGCGCATCAATCTCATCAATCCGTAGATAGGCTAAATTACGGAGAGATCCCAAACGCTTGACTTCGGATTCCACGGCATCAAGCCCTGTCTTCAGTATCTCAAGGGCAAGGAGCTGTCCGGGTGTCGGGGCACAGATAGTTACTGCATCCTGTACCTTCATGAACTCCTCAATGAATAGGGATGGCCCTACAAGGTAGCCGGTTCGCCAGCCAGACATTCCAAAATCCTTAGAGAAGCTTCCCAGTGCAACAACATGGTCGCGTGCGTCCTTTCTTGATCGAGGACTATAATGTGTTGATCCATCGTAGACAAGCTGTGAGTATGTTTCATCTGAGATTAGCATGATGTCGCGTTCTATGCACAAGTCGACAACTTGGTCAATCATCTGACGCTTGTACACTGCGCCGGTAGGGTTGTTTGGTGAAGTGAGGAGTATTCCACGAGTACGTTTGTTCACTGCTGCCTCTATGTCTTCGAAGACTGGTTGAAACTCGCTTCCAACGGGTATGTCAACAACCTTGCCCCCTACAAGCTGGACCGCCATGACCGAATTGAAGTAGTATGGTGATGGCATAATCAGATTATCGCCTTTGCCTACGATTGTCAGCACAGTCCCGGCGAATGCTTGATTAGCGCCTGCAGTTATGACCACTTCACTATGTGGGTCTGCGTGAACACCGGAGGTTCTCCGCAGGTAGAGGGCTAGCTCTTCTCTGAGTTCTATGTG
>JAGLUV010000126.1 GCA_023134215.1 Candidatus Thorarchaeota archaeon
CGGATATGACACAAGATCAAGATGGACAATTTTCGGTGTGCTGGCCCACAGGATATGAGTTCCATCCCTCTCCAAGAGCCGCCAGTCATCGCAATAGTGGTAGCTGGGAATTGTATTTGCTGGATATAAACCGTCAGTAGCACGAATGATGCTATCTATTGTAAGGTCTCCAACCTCTCCACTCTCGATCTTCTGAATCACGAATCCCAATGCCGGGTCGTCCTGGCAAAGGATCAGGTTGTCACAATGCGCGCTTAGATGTTCAACTTGACCTTGTGCTATTCTGCTCATTAGGGCAGTATAGAACTGGAACATGTTCTTTGAAACAAGTCTTTTCCCATCACTATCCAAAGTACTGAAGCACATTGTAGCAGGCGCTGTTTGCTGAGTCTTGAAGAACTCGTAGTGGCTACCGTCCATCATCATGTATAGACTGTGCGCATGTTCCTCATCTGGAAGTAGAGAGCTGTCATCCTCCAGCATCTCCCGGAATACAAACAAGTTCACATCAAGAATGTAGTCGTCATCCTCCTCGAAACCGTCGACAAGTGAGCCGAACTGTCGTATCATATCTTCCTCCCGAAGACCCGTCATCTGAAATGCATAAGGCAGTTTCAAGCGCTTCGCGTACTCGACCGGGGTTCTTAGATCGGAATCTCCAACGCTCCCCACGCCGAAGAACTCACCGACTAGAGCTTCTGGAAGCAGGGAGTTAGTCACAACCACCTACCTCTTCGCACGAGCCTTTCTTCGAGCAACTCTATTGCAGGTTGCTATTGCAGGACACCCGACACAGTCCTCAGGCACATCATCTGCTGTCTGATCTCCGTAGAGCAAGACCTGTTCGGTAAATGTTGCTCCTTTTGAGTCCCCACTGTCAATAGTCTGCTTGCCCGTGATCTTAACATTGCACTTGTGCTTGCGCAATTTCTCACCAAACTTTTCCATATCTCCGGCTATGATGACTGCAGTAGGACCTACCCTTCTTACAACATTGCTACCAAAGTCGCGGATTAGAAGCAAGTTCTCAAGCTCACGCTCGTTCTCCGTTTCGAAGAGCATCACGTCGGACACAGTTGCAAAGGTTGTTTGCGAGGTCCAGTCTTTGATGGATCTGATTACATTCTTGGGCACGCGTTTGCTGCTCTCTTTCTCCAGAAACTCCAGTATTTGGTGTTCTCGCAATCCCACCTCAATGGCCTGAAAGATGGACCTGTCTGTAATGCGAAACGTGCTAACGACGTCCGTCTTCACAGGCATAGTGAAGAGCATCAAATTGTAAAGCTTGTAGTAGTTCATCTCTGAACTGAATACAGTAATTTCGAAATTGGGCAGAACAATGAAGGTGTCTCTGTCTTCAGTCTTGGGTGTTCGCTTCCGAGTTATGAC
Organism: Candidatus Thorarchaeota archaeon; assembly: GCA_023134215.1. GTDB lineage: Archaea > Asgardarchaeota > Thorarchaeia > Thorarchaeales > Thorarchaeaceae > WTCK01. Next base: position 1,390 of record JAGLUV010000126.1, read on the forward strand.
GGCTTCTCCATTCTGCGTCAGGCGCACAGCTTCTAGCTTCTTCCCCTTGTAAGCTGCTTCAAGAAGTCCCAGAAGGACAGGCGTTTCGAGAGCCATCCTCACGCGATTATCATCAACCTGTATCCATTTGAGCGATTGTCCTTCAATGAACAGCTCGCTTCGTACCCACTCACGCATCTCGGTGATACTGATCCACTCTTCTTGTGTGGCTTCTCTGAGGCGGCATATGATTAGATTGAGAGTGTATTCAGTTGGCTGGTCAGGAGTGGCCCAAATCGCCCTGCTCCTTCCAAGAGCCGAGAATAGCACTCTTCGTGAAACCTCGTCTTGTTCCCCTGAGAAGAGAGCTTCAACCTTTCCAGGCACTGCTCTATTTTCATCAACAATCGCGTACGCACCTGCTTTTCTTGCCATCTTCTGAACTAGGTCGAACCTTAGCTCAGTAGGTTTGGACATGGCGTTCTTGATGTGGTCAATCTCTCTTTTTGGAAATTCCCAAGAACCAGTCAATCTAACTTCATTTTTCGCCAAGTACGATGCAATAATTAGCGCATCGATGAGAAGGGTATCTCTTTCATCCACAAGAGACCTGATGTGTTTTGGTTTTTCGGGGGCAGGTATTGGCTTTTTTGAGAAGTGCTCTTTCAAATGAACTTGAAAGAAATCAAGAACCTTAAACTCCGCGACTTCTCTCCCATAGTCAGTAAGTCTTGACATCATCTTGCGGATTATGATCCCCTTTTTGCGTAGGTCTCTCTCTGTCTGGTTCAGCTGACCGTAGCTGTAAATTTTCCTATATGGTTTCAATCTGTCGTAGCTCAAGGCTCCGCCACTGAGCACAAGCGTGCCGAGAAGGTCTCTTTCACCATCAGTGAATGTCTTGAACACCCGCTCTCTGGAATCAGGATCATTCATCTTTTCAGCAAGCATTTTCGTAAGTGAATCCCCGGTACTACTGCCAGAAACATCAATTCCCCAATACTGGTATGCTTTTGCAAGATCCTCTCTAAACATGTGTTCTATTTCACGCTCGAGACTCTCTTTACGCATCTTGAAATTTCGACCCCCGTAAACAATCCGCTTGAAATTAATGGTTTATGATGCTTTTGGTTCTAGCCAATCCTTGCTGAACTACCATTCTTTGAGTGTTTCATGGATTATTGCCCCAAGTAGGGACAACCTTATTTTACTTCTCCCCGATTTCAGGTACGGTGCTTATTGTGGGTTCTCCTCTCTGGTGTGTGAAGTACAGGCCGGATTCGTGGGAGAAATTCGTGGGTCAGGAACAAGCCATCTCTCACCTAAGAAGTTTGGCTACATCCAGCACTTGTGCCAACATGATATTCCTCGGTCCATCCGGCACTGGCAAAACGAGTGCAGCCCTTGTCTTTGGTCGTGAGATTCTTGGTGATACATTCACAACAAACTTCAAGCACCTGAATGTGAGGGACCTCAGGTATTACTCTGTTGCTAAAGCTAAGCGTTCTCTTCAGGCATTGGCCAAACTCGATAGACATGAGCGCACTGAGCTTGACGAGTATATGTCGGTAGTCTTCCGGGAAGCCAAGGCCAGGCTTAAGGCCAAGGGTCGAACCCGAGACCCCAACAGAAGCCAGCTTTTGCAAGAAGCTATTAGGCTCTTCGCGTCCACAATCACGGTTAGTGATGAGCTCGTTAAGATTCTGGTTCTGGACGAGGCAGATGCATTGGATATGAATATGCAGCAAGCACTGCGCAGAACCATGGAGATCTACAGTGATGCTAGTCGCTTCATTTTCATCACTCCGTCAATCGCAGGCTGGAGTCCTGCTGTGATATCGCGTTCTCTTGTAGTACGATTTCCTAGCCCTTCCATGGAAGTACTCGAATCTCTAGTAGCGAGGATAGCCAAGGCCGAGGGCGTAAAGATAGACAACGATGCAATTGCTGCAATTGCTCGAGAGTCTTCAGGCGATATGCGTCGCGCAATCAACATCCTCCAAGTAGCCGCTACAGGCTCCACTACGGTGACAGAAGATGGAGTGTACGATTGCTCCGAAACCCAGCTTGTTAGAGAGGTCCGCCGGGTAGTTACTCTTGCGATTGATGGCCAATTCATTAAGGCTCGGAAAATATTGCGGAACCTCATTGCTGTGGAGGGTCACGCGCCTGAGGAAATATGCTTAGAGATTGAGCGGGACATCACCAGACGCCCGTTTGACCCCGCCACTCTAAGCCATATCTTGGACCGAGTGGCCACAATTAATCACAGAATGCTACAGGCCAAGAACCCTTTCATTCAGCTTACAGCTTTGCTTGCTTCGATAGGTCATGTCGCAGTATCTGGGACGACCTAGTGGATTCGTTCTATCTCGCTCCCTATCTGAGCTTTGCCCGAAAGATGGTGTGGAAGGTTTAGCGAGACCTCTTGGTGGTCGAATAAGAATTCCGATTTGATATACTCTCCTTCTCTTGAAATGAGTTCATTATTGAGAGCAAGAGTCAACATTCGCCGGATGTTGCTTGGTGAACCATAACGCCATCTGAATGAAAGATATTCGACTGCATCCTCTATTGAAACGATGGGTCCTCTGCTTCTGAAGAGGTGTGCCAATACTAGGAGAATGTCCTTTCCATTCATGAGCGACACACCATCAGATGCTCTTTAAGTACTTTAAGCGGTTTCAGGATGCTTGGCGCTAAGATGAATGACTATCTAGATTTCGTACATGGACACACCATGGATGATCTGTTCTCACTGTTGAAGCGTGAGTGGCGTACTGACGCCAAGGATATGCATCTGGGTTCACGCAGACTAGGCGGCATGAGCAATCTGAATATCTTGATTCATAGTGCTGCCTCAGACTTCGTTCTGAAGCTTCCAGGTCTCACA
>JAGLUV010000127.1 GCA_023134215.1 Candidatus Thorarchaeota archaeon
CATGACAATCTGCCCGTCATTCATGAAACCTATCAGAGATGCCTCCTCTGCATCTTCGCCGATGTGAGTGACAAGGAATACTGTGATTCCGTCCTCGTTGATCCGCTTCAGCAGACTAAGGAAATCCTTTCTGGCTGATGGGTCAAGTCCTGTGGTGGGTTCATCGAGAATGAGGATTCTTACTCCAGGAAAAAGAGCAGTTGCAACCTCCAGCCTTTTTCTCATCCCCCCGCTGTAGTTTGAAACCCTCTTCTCGGCATGACCAGAAAGTCCCATCATCTCAAGCAGGCGTTTGGTTTCAGCTTCGGCCTTGGATCTTGATAGGCCAAGAAGCCCAGCAAAATAGACAAGATTCTCTCTACCTGTGAGATGGGGTGAGGAGAAATTCTCCTGCGGAATATATCCCACGAAACGCTTCGTTTCTATGCCGCCGTCTGCGGAACTAATCCCGAATATCTCAACGGTCCCACTATCGGGGGAGTTAGTTCCCGCGATAATAGAGGTAAGCGTGCTCTTGCCTGAACCGTTTGGACCCATAAGAGCATAGAACACACCCGCGGGTATTCGGAGGTTCACTCCACGGAGGACTTCTTCACTATCGTAGCTTTTCCGCACATTGTCAACTGCAATCGCGACCATCTGTTGTTCTTCCATTGGTTTCCGCACGTATAGATGACAATTGCATGTCTACTTAAAGGGAGGAAGAGTTCTGTACCGCAGAAGTCATTTTGGTCAAGTTGTTAATAAGCAGAACAAGTTCTGCATTACAGAAATCGAGCTATGCTTTAAACCTCCGAAGAACTCATGCCAGAAGGAATCTATCTGTGGTGATGAACAATGGAAGAACTCGATAAAGTTGTTGAAGCACTTGAGGCAGTGGAGAGATACGAGGATTACTTGTTCCGTAGGGCCTGGGGGAGAGTACTCCTTACCATTGGTATTGTGGTTCCGCTGGGATTCATCCTTGCTATGAATGCCCAGCTCTTGGCCCAGATTCTTAGTCTACCTGCGGATACTGTCATACTTCTGTCGTCAACCATGACAGTGATTGTTGTGTTCGGGCTAGTCGTTCTTTCATTCGGTTCAGCCCAAGCAGCTAGGAGCAAGAAGTCCACTGATTCAGCCCCTAGAGGGGTAATCCATGCCGTGTTGATAGGATTCATCTGGTTCGTTTCATTTCTATCGATCGGCTTTGTACCTGAAGCCTTTGCACAGGTTTCCTTGCTCTGGGTTGGCGGGGTGGCCTGCATCTGCAGCTATATGGTCTTGAAACTGACCCCAGGCCACGAAGACCACAACGAAATTTTCTTTCTGGGCATCGTATTGCTGGTAGCCTCTCTTCCTCTGCTAGCTGTGAGTGAGCAAGACATAGCTCAGTATCTTGCGCTGATAGTATTCTCTGCAGCCTTTGTCTTTGGCGGGCTTTTTGCAATTGCTACATCATCAAGGAAACTCAGTAAGACAGAATGAAAGATGCTAACAGAGGTAGTGGAATTGGTCGAGATAGGGGGATTGAAGGAGCAGAGCAAAGCGTTCCACACTCAGCCCCGTTTCTCTATCATGTATCTCCTGTTCCTGAAGAGAAGAGTAGGATTCACAGAACTCAAAGACCTTCTAGGGTTGACGCCTGGGAATCTTGACCATCACTTGAGAAAGCTTGAAGCTGCAGACCTAGTCAGAAATCGCAAGATACTATCTTGGCGACCGCTCACCATAATAGAGATCACTAAAGAAGGGGCAGCATCTTTCAGAGAGTATGCAATGTACCTCAAAGAGCTATTGAAACGAATACAGTAAGAAAGCAATCCTAGACCCAATGAATTCGGCTTCGA
>JAGLUV010000128.1 GCA_023134215.1 Candidatus Thorarchaeota archaeon
CTGTGCTTATGATGATGTACGTGCCTATGAAAACGGCGAGGATTGCCGCACCTAATGCATCCATCTTCCTAGTACTCACTCCAGATTGTCAATCTGCGGACAGTTGTCAATTACAGTAATGGCAGTAGAAACTACAATGTGAAGGCCCAATCAAACCCTACTCATTAATGTGTCGTCTAATAAGCAATCTAGACTGGATGGTGTTGTGTCTTGGCACTACCAATGAGTTGATATTGCGATTACCTCCCACTCCGGCAACATCAGGTCCATGGTGAGAATTGAATGACGAATCAGATTAAGGCACAAACACCTGAGATGACTAGTCTATCAGAGATGAAGACAGTCACGGATCAAGCGGCCATTACCGATACCTATGCTCTCTACTTAGATGACGAGAGTCACTCCTTTGATGGTCAGACGGACAAGCTACTTTTTCCGACCACTGAGGCGGAAGTGGCTGCTGTTCTGAAACATGCACACGAGGCTGGAACACCCGTGACAATTCAGGGGGCCAGAACTGGACTCACCGGTGCTGCTGTTCCTATGGGCGGTATCACGATTAACTTTGAGAAGATGGATGAGCTGCTCTTCATGGAATACTCTGCCAATGAGAGTTTCTACTCAATTTGCGGCCAAGCTGGTGTTATCCTTGAAACCTTGGTGAAGGCTATTACCACAAAATCTCTTGATGAGTTGAAAGACAAGGGCACACCCGCGCAACAGAAGGCTCTCAAACAGTTCCTAAATGAATCTGATTCCTACTTCTTTCCCGTAGATCCGACAGAAATGACGGCTCTTCTAGGCGGTGTTGTAGCGTGCAATGCGTCAGGTGCACGTACCTTCAAGCATGGTGCGGTTAGGAATTGGATCCGTCGTCTGAGAGTTTTACTAGCAAACGGAGACATTCTTGATATTGAGCGGGGCAAGGTCTTCGCGAAAGATGGCACGTTCGAGGTCTTGCTCACCGATGGGTCAACGATCGAAGTTCCTATACCCACCTATGAGATGCCAAAGACGAAGAATGCCGCTGGCCTCTTTGCGAAGCCTGGCATGGACCTGATTGATCTGTTCATCAGCTTTGAGGGAATCCTTGGTGTAATCACAATGGTAGAGCTTAGACTGATGAAGATGCCTGAGAACATCATGACAGTGATGGCTTTCTTTCCAAGCGAGGATGATGCGGTCAATTTCGTCTATGACGTCAGGCCGGATGACTCTCCAATCCCCATGAACTTCTTGGAATACTTCGGACCAAATGCAGTCATGATGATTAGGGACAAGGCGAGTGAAGCTGGACTTACTGTGCCCGCTCTCTCGAATCAGACTCAGGCTATAGTTTTCTTTGAGTTCAGCTACACAGAAGAAGAGATGGAGGAGAAAATAATGAGCCTAGAAGAAATTCTCAACAAGCACAACTCCTCCTCGGAATCGAGCTGGGCAGGCCTAGACCGGACAGAACTGGAGAAGATGAAGACAGTCAGACATTTCGTGCCTGAAACGGTCAATGGACTCATCGCTCAGCGCAAAGCAGTGTATCACGAGGTGCACAAGATTGGTACTGACATGGCAGTCCCAGCTGAGGCACTGCGAGAGTATCTGAAGTTTTATCGTGACACTCTGGAGGCGCAGGGAATGGAATACGTTATCTTCGGTCATATTGGAGATTCACATCTGCACGTAAACATGATTCCGCGAAACAATGAGGAAGTCCAGCAGGGAATGGACAATTACATGCTCTTTGCGAAGAAAGCTGTTGAGCTGGGCGGTACAGTTGCGGCAGAGCACGGAATTGGCAAGTTGAAAGTGCCCTTCCTAGAGGCTATGTACGGTCAGAAAGGCATAGCAGAAATGCAGGCTGTCAAAAAGGCTCTTGATCCCAAGTGGCTTCTGAACAGGGGAAATATCATTGCTGTGCCTGCGGAATTTGCATAGCTTTGATGCTGTTTTGCTCAAGGGCTAGGTTTTCCACCTGCTTGATCTTCTCATACAGGTTGGATTCCTCCTCACAGAGTCTGTTCATGTCCCGAACGCCCAAGGCAGACCAGTAAGCCTGAATTACCTCTGTAATGGTTTTGATAATTCCTTCCTCACATTCGGCGATGCTTTCCCTGATGTCATCAGCCATCTCATCGATGCTTTTCTTCTGTATCTTAATTCTAGCCCAGAAGTCACACATCTTGCCTCTACAAGGTCCTTTGACTAACACACAGTGTGCCATTAGAAAACATCCCAATAGTGTGACGTTCGCGACCATCTTGTTTTCTTAAACGTTACTCTAGCTCAGTATTGTCAGAAGGTGATTCGACTGTGGGCTGCGTAACCACCACCCGCTACTAGTTGTAGATTTCAGGTCTGTCACCACATGGAGAGAGCCAACTACTATCTCCCTTCAATACCATACATACAGTACCAACCGCCCTTCAGTTCGTACTTGTGGAACACGGGGCAGGCAAAGCAATTGCAGCCCTTATCTTCAATCTCTGCAGCTGGCTTATCTGAAGCACCGCGTGCACAGAACAGTACATGTGGCTTGACAGTGTTGAGATCGTTTGGCTTGAACGTAGGACAAGGTCCGCAGAATTTCTTGCAGATTTCCATGTTCTCCTGCGTATCAGGAACTTCTTGTGCCATTCTAGAACACCTAGCTAGGTTTCAAGCTGTAACTTTTGGTATAAATGTTTTCAAGGCCCCCTTGGGGGACTTGTGAGTCGAATATCCACTATGTCACATGATGGCCTGCATCGACTTACTTTTTGTGGCCCTTACGCGTGAGCGGCGGTTCCGCATGAGGACTCCGGGGTGAACTATCTCCTGTTCCGTGCATGTCTGGCTTTGTCCATTCTCCCAGGCCTTTCAGATACTCTGCTTTCTCAGCGGCGTCATGAAACTCGGCAACAGTGGCCACGTAATTTCCGTCTTTATCCCGGATTGGATAGATGTACTCGTAGATGATTCTCCCAATGAAGTTGACCCAGCCGTCGTACTTCTCCAGCTTGCCGCTCTTCATCTCGCCTATCATCTTCAGGACTCCGGGCTCTGCTCTCTCCGGATGGCATCTGAGGAGTGGGCTTCCAATTCTTTCTTCGGGGTCTTGTTGAAGCATCTCTCCAGCCTTTCGATTGAACAACACGATCTTGTCGTCCTTGTCAAGAACGACCAAGCCTACGTTGAGAGTATCAACAATTCCTTCTAGGATTTCCACAGGCAATTCCATTATCCAACACCTAGACTGCAATACAGGCTGATGCTCCTCCGCACAAGAATTCTTCTGATTCAGAGGATTGTTTCAGGCATTCATTGTCTTGTGGTTCACGCAATTGAACGCGCTGAACTAAATCCTATTATTAGTCAAATCGCAAATTCTGCAGAGTCTTATGATGCCAAGAATTTCAGGAATTGTTGTCACATGACTTGTTAAGCTGTGAGGTGAATTGACATTCGATTGCTCTCAAGTGCTCTTGTTGTGCTTCTTCTAGTTTCTACATTTACTCTATCTGTAGGTGCCATTACTACTTCGGATGCCACGATTTCAACACTCGCTATAGAACGTGTTGAAACCCCCTCTGTTGACCGGACATGGTCTGACATAGCTCTGATCTATCAAGATGAGTGGCATGATCCAGTAGAGGTTGATGAGGAGATTGAACTAATCCATAGCACAGTTCCAGAACTCGTAGATATTGAAGTAATAGGCGAAAGCTATCTGGGGCGAAACATCACCTGTGTTCGAATCACAAATGAGCTAAACACAGAACAGAAGGCAAAGACCCAAGTTGTCGCGCATCATCATGCTCGGGAACAAATCACGGTTGAGCTTTCCTTACGTTTTATCATCTATCTGCTTAACAACTATGGTGAAGATGAAACCATAACAGAATATGTTGACACTCAGGAAATCTATGTTATTCCGACGCTGAATCCAGACGGTCTTGAACGTGTAGTCAATGAAGAAGACTATTGGCTCAGAAAGAATCTTCGTCCCTATGATGATGACGGTGACGGTCTGTTCGATGAAGATCCGTGGGATGACGCAGATGGTGATGGCTATGTTTCAGGATTTGATGTCTACACTAAAACGGGTCCTGGTGGAGAACCCGAGTTTCAATATACTTACTATGAAGGCATAGATGACGATGGTGATGGTTTCTTCAATGAAGACTATATTGGACTTGTTGACCTAAATCGCAACTATGCAACTGGTTGGGGTTCGGGAAGCTCATCGTCAGATGTAAGGTCTCAGATATACCACGGTCCTACGGCTTTCTCAGAACCAGAAACGCAGGCCTACAGGGATTGGACAAGCCAACACACATTCGCCATGGTGTACTCACTTCACTCAGGCATTAACTGCACATACTTTCCAACAAATTACTATGACAACTGGTATGAAAGCACACTCTACTACCATGTAGTCCAAGACTTTGCGACGATGTATCCTGTGGGATTCAATGAATTCTATGGTTTCACTGCACAGACTTCCAATGGCCAATACGATAAGCCTCAGCTTGCTTCGGCTCCATCAGGTATGTGGGGGGCATGGATGTATGTTGAACGAGGAACGACTCTTCCCATCACCTTTGAAGTCTATCA
>JAGLUV010000129.1 GCA_023134215.1 Candidatus Thorarchaeota archaeon
TCAAAGATATTGATAGGATGGCCATATCTAACGGCAAGTTTCGTATCGTAGTTTCTGGAAACGAAAGAGAATGGTCAGTTGGAGACCTCAATCCAGTGGCAGCGAAATCGTGCTCCTATTGTCAGGACCTGACATGCAAAAATGCAGACATCTCCTGCGGTAACATTGGATCGGAAGACGGATGGACTACCGTTCTGATCAGGACAATTCGAGGGGAGCACATCTTTCAAGAAACCCTAGCTGCAGGACTCATAGAGGCGAATCTGTTGGAAGCGAAATCACTACGAATTATCGAGAGAATAGCACGGTCCAAGGCTATTCGTCACTACAAGCTCACCCCAAGCCACTAGCTAGTCGGAGGACAGCACGACATGCCGAGCCCGCATTCTGAATTCAATACAGAATTAGATGGGCGAAAGAATTTGCTCCTAACTGGGCGTCCCGGCGTGGGCAAGACCACACTCATCAGGGCAGTGGTAGAGGAACTGGGTCCGAGCAAAGCTGGAGGATTCTGGTCAAAAGAAATTCGAGAAAGTGGACGCAGAGTAGGGTTTTCAATCGAAACACTGTCTGGTCAAACGGGTGTTCTTGCGCATTGCGGACTAAGCTCGGGGCCAAGGCTTGGCCGATACTTTGTTAACATCAAGGACATCGACGAGATTGCTGTGCCCTCTCTTGTCAGCGCTCGGGAGTCAGATAAGCTAATCATCATCGATGAGATTGCAAAGATGGAGCTCTTCTCAAGAGAATTCGCTAGTGAAGTGCGACGCTGCTTGGACAGCCGGAGAGTCATAGCGACTATTCAGCAGCGACGGGGAAAATTCCTTGATGAGGTTCGAGCGAGAAAAGATATCAAACTCTTTGAGCTGACTGTATGCAACCGAAATGAAATGCCAAGGAGGATAATCGCGCTCCTAGGAATTTAGTTTCTGATTACTTTGTCTTCGTTCTGAAGTAGATAACGAAAAGGACAATGGTAGCGAGAGACCCCAGAATCAGGAATCCAACCCATAATAATACAGGAGTTCCCTCAGACTCTAGCGATGTTACTTCGAAGTAAGACCATCCCGAGCTCTTGATATTCTGTACCGAGGAGTTATCCTGAACGGTGATTTTATACCACACGACGAAACCGTGAGGGTATTCACCAAGAGATGCAATGAATAGGTTCTCACCCAAAGAATCCATCGAGGAATGAGCAGGATTACTGGGGTCTGTTCCCCATTCCAGTGTTATGTTGAGGATGCCATTCAGATCCCAGATGAATGCTTGAATTTCGATGTTGTTCCAAGTTTCCTCGGAGTAGGACTGTATCACTATAATCGCCGCGACTGCAGGCAGATGAATGTCAGGAGTCACTTGCACCGTGATAATTACATAGGAGGTCTGATTGAAGTAATCGGTAAACGACATATTGTAAACAAAGATGCCTACATCCATCCCATCAACAACAAGACTGAGGTTCCGACCACTCCATGTACCATTCATGATAACCTCGCCATCACGAGTCAGATTGTACACCCGAGGGTTGTTCTCTTCTGCAGACCAGTTCAGGTAGTTACCTGTATAGCCTTCCTCGTAAGTTAAATCCCCAGTGGCATTGATGACAGGAGCCCTCAGATCTCTGTAAACTGTAACATTGATAGAATCTGTCGCATTCATTCCAAATGAATCGAACAACGTCATTGTGTAGGTGTAGTTTCCAAGGTAGAGGCCATGCACAGGAAGTGTGATATCATCACCTTTTGGATCAGTAAGGGTCCATTCATCCTGAGTTATATTCGCAGGATCATGGACAGCAAGAGGATCACCATACGAAGTATCGTTGTAGAGGATAGTCACAATCACTGTGTAATTCATTGGATTGGAGTCGTAAACCTTCCATTTGATGTAGTAAGGGTCCGCCCCAAACTCGTAAGAAATGTCGTCTGGTGAATCAATAACGGGGGCAGTGGTGTCTTCATAGACAGTTACGTTAACCCGACTTGTCACGTTATGTCCTAAAGTGTCATTCAAGTAGAGAGTGAACAAGTGCCAATGAGTTGAATTCAATCCATCCACGTTGAGTGTTATGTTGTCGCCATCCCAGTTTCCCGCTTCTGCTACTGTGTGGTTATCAATGGGGTAGTTTGATAGTCGAGTGATGTTGTAGGTGTCAGGATTGGATTCAGTGATATTCCAAGTTATCTCGTGACCGAAACTGCCTTCTTCATAGGATGCTTCGTAGGCGTTATACTCCGGATTAAACACTAAGGTTTCGTTACCCCACATGACAGTTTCAATGATTGGAGAAGACTCGTCAGCGATCAATCTAACCTGAACTTCGTCGTATACGGACTCGTTCTGCATATTGAAGACTGTGCATCTAAAGATGAAAGTAACAGGAAGAGTATGGGCCAGCTCATCGGATGACAAGTGATTCAGATTGATCTCAATCTCGGATCCATCCCAGGAGCCTGAACTATAGATATCACCATCGCGAGTCACTGTGTAATTCTTTGGCTCAGCATCAGTTGCGTTCCAAGTGACCCACTCGCCTTGTGTACCATTCTCGAACTCCATATCCGATGGACTAGTAATAGCTGGAGCTGCAAGCATGAATCTGTTATCTTGAGTGGTTTCAGATAATGCAGGTGTCATGACTCCAACTGCAAACGTAGAGAGCATTAACCATGCGAAGACCGATGCAACAAACAAATGACGCTTACGTCGTGGAACCATAAATTTGACATCCTTGAGTTGCCTTAGCTGCTCTCGTAACCGGTCGGTCCATTCAGTGCGGATTTATACCCTTCGGTGAAGAAAGACTTGAACCAGTAGGGAGAGTGCAAGGGTT
>JAGLUV010000013.1 GCA_023134215.1 Candidatus Thorarchaeota archaeon
TCGATGAGCCACTTGAGAGCTCTCAGCACCCGCTCATCATCGGCGTGGCCCAATCGGGTTAGAGCAAGGATTACATTCCCAGTCAGACATGTCAACTCGGACTCTCGAATCTTTGATTTGGCCCAAGTATCAAAGAGAGGTGGTTCCCTGCCCCTCTTTCGGGATCTTTTGCTTACAAACTCGTACTCTTCCCGTGCACCTATCTCGCTGAGTTCTGTAAATCCTCCATCTGCATGCTGAAATCGAAATATGTGATTGATTGCCCTCTGAATTTGCATATTGGATTCGTTGACTCCTAGCATTGCAAGAATCATAACTTGCCAGTAGGAGGACTTGTATTTCGGTAAGTACGGCTTTTCTGGAAACTCCCAATATCCTTCTTGATTCTGTTTGCTGAGTATCTTGGAAACCCTTCTATCATCCATGATTGCGTTTCTTGCCTTCAGGACTTCGGGGTCGTCATCGGCATAATCAAGAAGGTCCTTTAAAGTGAAGAAACGAACTGATGGATTGGTGGATTCCAAGAGCCACTCAATTGGATTGTACTTCAAGACCGAGAGCCATTCACTCATTGTGTGCTTCTTCCTTCGGGCGATTCCAACATCAGACCGGGGTTTGCAACATCCGGCTTGTCAAGTTTTTCAAGCGGATTACCGTAAAGATGAATTTCCTTCATTTGAGAGTATTTGGACAAAGGCCTCAAATCAATTCTTCGTAGCCTATTGTAGGCTAGATTGAGACCTCTCAGAGTTTCTATTCGTCCGATTGGCTCTAGATCAATCTCCTGCAGTTTGTTCTTGAATAGAATCAGAGAGTAGAATTTGGAACACTCTTGGAGTGAAGTCAAATCTATCTCGGACAACTGGTTATCACTGAGATTCAACGTAACTAAACTGCGGCAGGATTTGAAGGGTGTCAGGTCGATGGATTTGAGTTGGTTCTTATTGATTGAAAGTATCTGCAAATTCTGACATGAAGCCAAGGGTGTGAGGTCTACCTGGGACAGATTGTTGAAGGCCAATGAAAGCTGTTGCAGTTCAGTGCACTTGGTCAAGAATGAGAGATCTACCTCTTTCAGCCCAACATTTGTGAGCCTAAGTATCTGCAGGCCGGTACAATATTGAAGAGGTGCAGAATCCAGCTTTGCAAGAGGATTGTATGAAAGTGATAGTTTCCTGAGATTTTCGAGTTTGCTTAGCGGATTGAGGTCTATCATTGCCAGTGCATTGTGACTGAGGTCTAAGGATTCAAGTTGATTGCACTGACTGAGAGAGCTTAGGTCAAGATTCTCTAAATGATTTCGGGAGAGATTCAGTAATTCCAATGTCGGAAATTTGCAAAAAATCGATGAATCTATAGAAACAATGCCTGTTTCTGAGAGATTAATCCTAGTTTCACCATTATTGAGAAACACATGGTTGATTTCCCCATCAATAGTCCGAAACTCGACAAGAACACTGCTCAAGAGCTCAGCACTTTCCTTACGTTTCTTAAACCTTCTAGGCGTTTTCTCTCTAGAAACCTACATTCATGACTCAAACATTTTGCGCATTCTGTTTTCGTTAGGATTCCTTACGACTCCCTTGTCCGTGATGATTGCAGTGATGAGCTCAGGAGGGGTCGTGTCAAATGCAGGGTTGTATACCTTTGCGGATGGGACCGTAATGTACTCGCCGTTTATCATTCGAACTTCATTTCCATTACGCTCCTCAATCTCAATATCAGCTAGATTGGTTTCCATGTCGATTGTGGACATTGGAGCTGCAACGTAGAACGGTATGTTATGATGTTTCGCAGTGACTGCCATTGTGTATGTTCCGATTTTATTGGTCACATGGCCCGTTCTTAATATCCTATCAGCACCAACCACACAACAATCAATTCGCCCTTCGCGAAACACTGTACCGATCATGCCATCTGTTATGAGAGTTGTATCTATTCCGTCCTCCATTAATTCGAACACAGTCAATCTGGCACCTTGTTGTCTGGGTCGAGTTTCAGCTGCGTAGACTTTGATATTTCCATCATATTTCTTGTGAGCCACTCGAATTACAGCGCCTACTGTACCAAGATGGACCGTCGCAAGAGACCCTGCATTGCATATTGTCTGGATTGTGAAGCCGGGCTTAATCAGAGGTAATGCATGCTCACCTATATTTCGGCACATGCGGACATCTTCTTCAGCGATTTCTTTGGCTTCATCAACCAGCATATTGACTATATCATCCGCATTGCCTTCGCTGTTTCGTGCCACATCGAGCATACGTGATGTGGCCCAAGTGAGATTTACGGCCGTTGGTCGTGTGTTCAATGTTGCAGCGGCCCGCTCCAGAAAATTGAGAAGGTCATCCTTTGTTCTCGATTTGCTCTCGATTGCGGCTAGTGCCATTCCCATTCCTGCAGCAGCCCCAATGGCGGGAGCACCCCTAACCTCCATTATTTCTATGGCATGAGCGATTCTCTCATGACTTGCGGTAATGATATGTCCAGTCACCAAAGGCAGCTTTGTCTGGTCGACAAGTCTGACTGACTGCTCTTCGTCAAGCCACTCGATTGTCCTAAACATCTTTCAGTCCTCGCACATGGTCGGAGAGTAGAATGCTTAGCGTGCTAATAATCTTCTGAGCGACCTTACCTATCTCAGGGGTCAATCCCTCCCCGAATTGGATGTCTTGGGGTTGAATCCCAAGAAGAATTGTCTGAGCACCAGTTTCCTGTTCCAAATACATCATTAGAAAAGACAAAGGCATGCTGTGCGTGCTTATCGCAATCCCACCAATCCTATCTTTTGTCACTAACTCAATATGACCAGGCGGTTTTCTCATATCTGCGGCATCTATCATTATGATTCTTTCAGCCTTGAATTTTGCAAGCGGTCGTGCGAAGGCCTCAGGAACCGATCCAACATTTTCAATCAGCAGGTTTGGACTTTCCACGTTTAGCCCTTTAATGATGAATGGACCGATGCCGTCGTCCGTCCGAAGATCGTTTCCAATTCCCAAGACTGCAACACGTCTTGTACCAGAGATGAACTCCTTCAGGCTGGTCCCGATATCTGTCACGAACCTGCGATTTCTTGAGTCGGCTATTAGTTGTTGTCATCTGGTATGTCGAAGGGTTTTTCACAGGAACGACCGGGCCTAGGTAAAATAGGCGATTAAGAATTGTCAAATGATGGCGGAGAAGGTCCAAATCTAGAACCGATTGATCCATTCAACGACAATGAGGTTGTGGAAGAACTTCCAGAGCCAGAAGCTGAACCAGCTGAAGCCGTTTTTGATGGGCAGAAAGGCTATGTTGCAAAGGAAGATGCAGACCGGATATCACGACAGGGGTTCTATGGTGTTAGACTTGACGATGGCAGACTGGAGCTTGAGCCGATTGAACTCATACACTTGATTGATTGGAAGAGGGTTGTTGCCAATAATGCCGCCGGAGAGAGAATTCAAGCAAGTTATATTGTCAGTGAATTGATGGAGAAAGATCCTGAACTGTGGGTCAACTACTTGGTCTTTCGAGACCTAAGAAGCAGGGGATTTGCAGTCCGTCAGGGATTCGGAGGAGGATTGGGCTTTCGAGTCTATGCGCGCGGAGACAAACCTGGCACCACACCGGCAAAGCAACTGATTTACGTACTCAAGGAAGGAGTTTCTATAACTCTCGATGAATTGGATAGAGTGACAGAAGCTGCCTTTGCCGCAAGGAAAAAGCTTGTGTTTGCCCTTGTGGACCAGAATGGTGAAGTAAACTATTACAGAGTTTCACAGACAATTCTAGAGAATCGCGGTGGTGAAAGCGAATGACAGACACCTCAAATGAAGCTGGATTCGAAACTGAAGAAATTGTAAAGCTTGAAGCCTTCTTTGATGACCATACAATGTCGGTTCATCTCGTTGAAAACAACCCGCCCAGAGCCAAACGTGGTGAACCAGGCAATTGGGAACTTGTTGCGCTGTCAGATCGGCTTCTCACATGTGAGGAAATGGAAATTCTTGCAGAAGCGATAATGGAAAGCGCAAGATACGACAAAGCCTCGTTCATAGAGATAGAAGAGCATGGGGCTGCTGTGGTTCAGCTTAGAAATTTGAGAATTGCTATTGCTAGACCCCC
Source organism: Candidatus Thorarchaeota archaeon (assembly GCA_023134215.1). Classification (GTDB taxonomy): domain Archaea; phylum Asgardarchaeota; class Thorarchaeia; order Thorarchaeales; family Thorarchaeaceae; genus WTCK01. The sequence continues at coordinate 4,111 of JAGLUV010000013.1, forward strand.
ATTCGCTGACAAGATGGAAATCTCTGCAATTCGTCCCATTACCAAACTGAATATTGAAGATTACAAGCTTAGTCCGAAACTAATGAAGCGACTCGAAACTCGAGCTGAGGGTATCTTGGTTTCTGGATCACCAGGCTCAGGAAAGAGTACTTTCGCTGCAGCTCTTGCGGAGTTCTACAGCAGGAAAGGTAACGTTGTTAAGACACTTGAACAGCCACGCGACCTTCAGGTCACAGAGGACATCGTGCAGTATTCCCCACTGGATGGCAGTATGGAAAAGGCTGCAGACATCTTATTGCTTGTGCGCCCAGACTATGTAATCTACGATGAACTCAGAAAAAACGCTGATTTTCAGGCCTATTCAGACCTCAGGTCAGCGGGCGTGGGCATGGTGGGAGTAGTACATGCCGGTTCGGCCATTGACGCAGTTCAGCGTCTTATCTTGGGCGGAAGAGTCGAACTTGGCCAGCTTCCCAGCACAGTTGATACGGTCCTTCATATTGAAGCAGGTCGCGTTGCCAAAATCTCCTCACTCACTCTCAAAGTGAAGCTCCCAACAGGCATGGGAGGCAGTCAGAGAGATTTGGCAAGGCCAGTCATAGAAATACGTGATTTTGAGGTGGGAGCTCTTGAGCATGAGATCTTCTCGTTTGGAGGTGAGAAGATTATAGTACCTGTGAGAGGGGGAATGCGGGCTAAGGTCAGGCAGCACGGTCGGGGTCCCAGGCGAGGAGCGCCAGGGCAAGCAGTACCTATCAGCGTGAGCTACTCCAAGAAGAAAGTTACAATCACTGCTGGTCGGAAGTTCGCAAAAATGAGGATAGAGATCTTTGCCAATGACCACTACCTTCTAACAACGGTCATTGGCCGCAATGGTGAAAGTTCTATCCGAATCAAGACTAGGCAGGGTGGTGTGCTTGCTGACGCATTGGAGGAGAATTCAGTAATCACTGCAAAAATCGCAGAATAGCATTCTACTGACAGAATACTACAAAAGCTTTAACAACTGACTGATTGCACGGTCCGCTCTGTGGGCCCGTGGCCTAGTATGGATAGGGCACTTGCCTCCTAAGCAAGTTGTCCCCGGTTCAAATCCGGGCGGGCCCGCCATCATTTCTTCAGCACGCGTGCGCCGGTTTCTGTGCCAACATGTACCTCGTCTGTCATGTCAACGAAAAGTCCGGTTTCTACCACACCGGGAATCATCTTCAGGTCTATTGCAACCTGCCTTGGGTCATTGATTGGTTTGGAGAACTTGAGATCAAGAATGAAGTTCCCATTGTCAGTTACTACGGGACCCATCTTCTTCTGAGCCTGCCGCACGTTCGGAGTGACTCCCATTTCTACGATCTTCCTTCGAACAACACCCAATGAGAATGGGAATACTTCCACTGGAATCTCGAACTTAGTACCAAGATGCTTTACCAATTTCGATTCGTCTACTATGATTATCAGTTTCCTAGATGCCGATGCAACTATCTTCTCCTGAAACAGAGCGCCACCTCCGCCCTTCGTCAGGTTAAGGTCCTTGTCAACTTCGTCAGCACCATCAATTGTCAGAAGTAATTCAGGATTCAAGTCCAGATTCGTGAGAGGTATTCCATGTTCTATGGCTAATTCATAGGCTTGATAGGAAGTTGGAACGACACTTATGTCGATGCTTCCATTCAGAACCTGTTGGCCAAGTTCCTTAGCAAAGATTGCTACAGTGGAACCACTACCCAAACCTATCGCTCCACTTTTGGGAATCAGGGGAATGACGCTCTTTACTGCATTTAGCTTAGTACCTGACATGTCGTCAGCATCCTTAACTCAGTGATACGGAGCCTCATGAGCGGGCTACTCAAAAAGTCTTCTGACAATGGAATCCAATCTAGGATTCACTGAATCCTAAGGAAGGATGCAAGGATTGATGAATCTATTAGTCCCCACTCATCAGGGTTCGCAGACGTTCCATTTCTGCAAGCATCTCAGACTGGAGAGAGCTTTTGCCAGGTGCGCCAGAGGGTTTCTCGCTTAACGCTCCACCTGGAGGACCACTCGGGACTCCGCCACTTGGAGGTCCGCTAGGAATACCGCTACTAGGCGCATCACCGGGAGGCCCACTACTAGGAGCACCGCCACCTGGAGGACCGCCACCACTGGGTGCACCACCGCCTGGGGGTCCACCACTCGGAGCGCCACTAGGTGCGTCTGCACTTGGAGCGCCACCACCTGGAGGACTGCCACCACTAGGTGCACCACCGCCTGGAGGTCCACCACTCGGAGCGCCGCCACCTGGAGGTGTGCCACCGCTGGGAGGTGCACCTCCACTTGGGGGACCGACTGAAGGAGCCGCTCCATCGCTTGGCATAACCTCAGCTGCGCTTGGGGCCCCAACGCTGGGTGGACCTGACTCAGCAGTGTCTGCTTCTACAGTAGTGCCAGACATCGCTGCAAGTTTCCGAAGGTAATCAGATCGTGCTCGATCCATCGCGGAGTCTGCATCCACGACAGCCTTCAGCTCCTCGTCTTTAGCAATTGCGGCCTGTACAGCAATGAGCCTGCCTTGATAGAGTGAAACAAGCTTGTCTTGAAGCGAGCTGTCTATCTCGCCTTCTTTAGTGTAGTAATCTACCGCAGTCAAAGCTTGTTGAACAGCATTCTCTTCCACTTTTAGGAAGACTAACGCTTCTCCGGGGGTCTTGATGAACCGTACCTTTTTCGTACCTGCAATACCCGAGGAAACATCGCCAGTTGACGCAATGATTCTCTGCACACCATCAGGTAAGCCGCCGGCAGAGCCCTTGATACGATACAGCAGAAATGCTATTACTGCAACCATGGGTACAGTAACAACGATGACAAACCAAGCAATCGGGCCAAAGGGTATACCAAACGGTATAAGCGCGTTGGAGAGACCTGTGAATAGGTCCACAATGGCTTCAGTGAATTGGTTGTACGGAGTCAATTGCAAATGGTATCACCTAGTCTTACGTCGTCCTTTGAGGAAATCCTGTAGATATATGAGCTTTCCCGTAGCATTTAGCCTTTGTATGACGCACGTGTGGTATGGGACCTTGTGCTAGGGTCGGATTTCTGTAGGTTGGTTGCGCTCAATGGCACATAAACATGTGCGTGATGGAATGCACCACCTGAGCAAGCCTGTAGACGTATCAGTGATTCATCATTCTGGCCGAGATTCGCTTAATAGTTAGCGCAAGCATATCTCAAAGGAGTGTGCAGATGATGAGCTTGCTGGACCCTAAGATTACTCACTATGTAATGCATGAAAAAACTTGGAAATTCGGTGGAGGCGAGATTCTCGACACAGAAGGTAACAAGATTGGAATAATGAAGAGGAAGATAATATCATTACGTGCTGAGATCGAGTTGCGAAATGCTGATGAAACGCCAATCTGCATTATTAACAAGAAACTAGCCGCAGTGCGGCCAATCTATGATGTGAAAACCCCAGAAGGGCAGCTCATAGGTCGTGCGAAGAAGCCAATGGTTGCATTTCGTGGCTCAGTGGACATGTATGACCCCGAAGACAGGCTAATATTCAAGGCGCAGGGTGGAGTTACGAAGTGGAATTTCGAGATTCGTCATCCGAAAGATAAGAAGAAAGTGTATGCTATCATCAAGAAGGCAGACAAATGGCGCGACGTTTTTGCACCCATGTTCAATTTCAAGGACAGATATGCGCTTCATGTTGTGGATCCGGATGTTGACCGATTGATGCTCCTAGCCTATGCCATTATCATTGACAATGTCTATCATGACAAAAAGTAGCCGCTCTTGCCGTCGGAAACGCGCAGTTGAAGAAATCTTGAAGAGCAGCTTTTAAAGCCAATATGCTTCTTGATTCACTTAGGACGCCTCGGTGGCTTAGGGGCTATAGCGGCTGACTTGTAATCAGCAGGTCGCGAGTTCGAATCTCGCCCGGGGCTCCATTTTCAACCCGGATTGACTCGTTTCTTTTCGACCTGGCACCACTCTAGGTTACAGATTGATTCACTGATTGGACATTAATGTCCTCGAAATTCGTGATATAAGGACATAGCAAATTCTAGACAGAGGACAATGCTAATGCACGGTCTTGTGATTGGGAGGAAGCAGGATTTCGCAAATGCGACAAAGTGTTTGTAATTAGTTATTGATTACATTTGACTATGATGTAATATGACTCCTCCTGCACGACCACGCCCAGAACCATGGTAAGAAACGAAATCATGAGGGTGCAGTAATGTGCCCTCATCAACATTTCTTGCTCTGGTGTGATCAATACCCGGTTGCACTGCTTCTTTCTACACTTACCGTTATTCTATTGGCATGTCTGAATAGCTTACACTATTGGCACAGGACCAAATGTTAGTATTCTGAAAACAATATAGTAGATAATTAGGGAAACGATAAGGCTAATGATAGCAACTGCTCGAAATGACCGTTTCAAAGTTTTGTGCCGAAACTTGAACATCCCAACGAATAGGCCCAAAGCGCCACCAATGAATGAGAGCAATAGAAGCGTCGCCTCTGCAACACGCCACTCTTTCTTCTTAGCCTTTCTCTTATCATAGTACATAAGGATGAGAGTAAGGATGTTCACAGCGATTAGGTAAATCAGAAGTATATGTGAAAATTCCAGCAGCTGCATAATTATCCCATCCTCCGTGCGGCTTCTTCAAGCGCAACCACGAGATCTAACTTTTTCCCAGTCAGGAAGTTAATCGTTGCACCACCGCCTGTGCTAATGTGTGAGATTCTATCTGCAAAGCCCTCGTTTATTGCCATGGCGCTTAGATGTCCACCCCCGACAACTGTAACACCTTCACACTCAGCAATAGCCGACAGAATGCTGATTGTACCCTTGGCAAAGGGTTTCTTCTCAAAATACCCTTGCGGGCCATTGCCAAACACCACTGCCGCTCCAATTATCATCCGCGTGTATTCACTGGCTGTGATTGGACCTATATCGAGAAATGGATCACCATTCATCTCATTGAACGCACACTCGACTCGCTTGCCGCCCCGCTCGACGGCTGCGTCCTCTGGGAGAATCAGTATGTCAGGGTACTTCTCTAGGAGTTGTTTTGCTGTTTCAACTGCTGATTTGAAACCCTTGATTGGAGTAGAGTATTCGATTGGAATCAAGCCCTTTGCAATTAAGAACAGCTGTCCCAGAAGGCCTCCCAGTAGTGCTTTGTCTACTCGTCCAGTGGCCAATAGCTTGCCTAGAGTCTTCACCTTGTCAGCCACTTTAGCTCCGCCGAATACGAGAATCCAAGGATGCTTCTCTGTAGCCGTGGCTTCGGTCAGTATACGAATCTCCTTCTCGACAAGCCGACCTGCAACTGAAGGCAGTACTGTTGTGAAACCAACAAGCGACGCTTGAGACCTGTGTGCTGCACCAAAAGCATCGTTCACGTACAGGTCAAACAGGGGATAAAGCTCCTGAACAATTGCTTCCTTTGCAACTTCGTCTGGCGGTGCCTTCTTCATTTCGCCCTCGAACATCCTTACGTTTTGCAGAACGAGTATCTCTCCCACTTGCACCTTCTCTATGGCCGCCTTGGCTTTATCTCCGAATATATCATCCACAAAAGCGGCATTGAACCCCAGTCCCCGCAGAATCTCAGTATGCTGTTCAAGCGATATGAAATCGTTACTGCCCGGACGTCCTTGGTGTGCCATCAACACAACCTTGCTTTTGGACAATTCCTTGAGTGTGGGAACAATTGCATCTATTCTAGAATCGTTGGTTATCTTCTTAGTATCGGGGTCAACAGAGCAGTTAATGTCGACACGAACCAAAACACGCTTTCCTTTGGTTTCAACGTCATCAAGGGTCTTGAAGGGGAGTTTCATTCAAAGCAACCTCTCTTTTCGTAGTGCAAACGTCATCCTTACCGAGAAATTGTACACACACAAAAACATACCTGCAAAGCTGCAGCAAGTGGAAGTGCCGCGGGAGGGATTCGAGCCCTCGACTTCGAGATTTCTCATCTCGGGCCAGGCATGAGACAATGACCCCATGATTTTGACCGGAAAGATCCAGCAAGATTATGAGTCTCGCGCCCTAACCAGGCTAGGCCACCGCGGCATATGACTCAAGTTAGACGGCCCGATGATGCAGACTCTTAAATCTATTCTTCAGTGGACGTAAGAACACGTTGAATCTCAGCTGCAAGAAGCCTCTTGATGACTTTCCCGTCAGCCTTCCCTCTTAGCTGCTTCATTGCAACACCCATGAGCCCACCAAGTGCTCCCTCTCCTTGTTCGCGTACGAAGTCAATTCGATCCTTCACTATATCTTGAACCAAGTTTTCAATTTCGGTAGTATCTATTTTGCCTAGACCTGTTGCATCCAGCGCATCTTGAATCCCAGAAGCGGGGTTATTCGCAAGATATGTTAGAATTGCAGGGATTGCATCTGGAGTAACTTCAGCCGTTGTGACACATTCGAAGAGCTGCCGGAAGTGATTATCCTCCAATCGTTCAATAGGAATACCGTCGCGATGAAGACTTACTACCGTATTCTCCAGTGTTACGGCCAACAAGGTTGCAGGGACTTTTATCTCGTTTATGATTTGCTCAAAGAGTGGTAGATTCAGAGAACGCACTATCTGCGATGCAAGATCCTTGCTGAGACCGTATTCCTTGACAAATCGTTTCTCTTTGCTGTCGAGGGTTTCAGGCATGTTTTTCCTGATCCGCTTCAAACGGGACTGCGCTATTTTTACAGGTCGCACGTCAGTTTCAGGATACATTCTCTCTGCACCAGGGCGAGGGCGAGCATACTTCGTCGTTCCGTTAGGCAGAGGAGTTCGAGTTTCAGCTGGCACGCCTTCAATTGCCTCACGTGCTCGCCGTACTACCGCCTCAAGCGCATCCACACACTTGTGCATCGGGGCAGCAACTATTACCACGGCATCTTGAAACCCTGCGCTTACGGCTTCTCTTAGTTGGGCTACTTCTTGTGCGGATATTCCATATCCTGGTAGTTCGTCAGTATGAAAGATACCTCCTACGTCCCCCCAGAATTTGGCATAGTCTGATAGTTCTGTGCCAAGCCTGCGCTCAGGTTGCACCTCACGCCCTACCAGACCAGCAAAGCCTGGAAGCCGTACCCCATAAATCGTGTGACCAGCCTTCAACGCCTTCTTGATCATCTTAGAGCCCGATTCTGCAAAAATAGTGCTGATGTCTACCGGTTTGCTACTGATTTGCTTAGGAGAAATGCTTCTCTCATGCAGGGCGTCACGTATCTCCAACAAGCGCTCCTGCCGAAGGGCTTCTAGTTCGACAAGAGTAGATAGCATATCGAGTTGCTGAAATCCCTTGATCTCGATAATGCCCCCTCCCTTGATGGACACGTTAACGTCTTGACGGATTGTGCCAAGTCCACGCTTTACCTTCCCAGTGGACCGTAGGAGCAGACCAATAGCCAGTGCAGTTTCTTGAGCCTCGGAGGGAGTTCTGATGTCAGGAGCTGTTGCGATTTCAATCAGAGGAATGCCTAATCTGTCCAGTCGATATATCTTCATGTTCTCTTTGTCATCGTCAGCGATTTTGCGGGCCGCGTCCTCTTCAAGGCTGATTGCTAGTATGCCGATTTCCTTAGTCCCCACCAAGATCTTGCCACCCATGGCAATAACAGCCGTACGTTGAAAGCCAGTTGTGTTGCTACCATCTATCACTATTTTCCTCATTGCATGTATCTCATCTAGCTGAGATGAACCTAGGAAGGCAGCCATTGTAAGAGCTACATCTATGGACTCTTCACACAGATTGTGAGGGGGTTCCTCGTCAGCTTCAACCAAGCATGTTGTGTCATTGTAATACTCGTAATAGAATTTCTTCTTCCTCTGAAACTCAAAGAGTGCTGCAGGGTCGACCGCACCCATTTCGCTCTGTGTTGGTCTGAGTCGTCTTACAAAACCACCGTCAGGCTTGTCATCGCGAATCACTGTCGGACAGTGGCAGAAGAGTTTGCGAGATGTGTTTAGTTGTTGATGAAGTTCAAGTCCCACCATCAAACCAATTTCTCTGTAGCGACCCTCGTCGCTCACTCAACAAACCTCCGTTGTATTCTATACTCAGACTGTTCCGTTCGCATGTTTGTTTCACCAACGATGGACTCAGACATTGCAGCATGCACCTTCTCAACAGTCTTCGTGTTTGCAAGAAGCCACATTAGCTTGACAGCTGCTGTTTCGGTGAGCATGTTTTCGCATGGAATGACGCCCATTTCGAGCATCTCCACGCCTGGTCGATATACGTTCATGTTGACGCGTCCCCAGATGCATTGGCTTGTCATGGCCACAATGACACCAGCATCTATGGCTCGTTTCAGTGCTGGATGAATGTGTTCAGGAGCATGTCCAAGACCAGTTCCGGACAGTACAAGCCCTCTGTATCCATTATCGACATACGAATCAATCACATCAGATTTGATTCCTGGAAAAGTGTTCACGATAGTGACTCGATCATCAAACTTGGGCTTCATCTTGAGTTTGCGCTCGGGGTTTCGTTGCAGAAAAGGAGCAGACAGCTCAGTTATGCCCGTTTCATCTATCCTGAATAAGGGACTGGAGTTAACTGACTGGAAAGCATCCCTTCTACTAGTATGGCATTTACGCACTCGAGTTCCCCGGTGTGCATATGCAAATGTATCATCTGTTTCGCCATGCATCACCACCATTACCTCCGCAGCATTCGCGTGTCCGACGAAATCAGTTGCTCTGATTAGATTCATAGCAGCATCAGAAGATGGTCTATCAGATGACCTTTGGGAGCCCACAAGAACGACTGGAACAGGTAAGTCTTGGAGTGCAAATGCAAGCGCAGCAGAAGTAATCCCGAGTGTATCTGTGCCATGCGCAATGACAACTCCGTCTACGCTCTTCTTAATTTCGGATGAAACACTTCTAGCAATCTTCGTCCAATCGGAAGGTTGAATGTTTTCTGAAAGAACGCTCATTACAATGTGAGCATGAATATTCGCATGGTCCTTGAGTTCAGGAACAGTATCATAGAGGTCCTGCGCTGATAATGCGGGATTGACAGCGCCAGTCTGATAGTCCACTTTACTTGCAATCGTACCCCCAGTACTCAGGATTGAAACAGAGGGCAGACCGGATTGTGCTTTGGGTGCGGTCTTTTCTGCGGTCCGCTTTCTTTTCTTTCCCGATTTAGTCAAGTGAATCTCAGACAACTCATTCAACCGAATGCCAACATTGTATCCGGAAACGAGCTTTATCACCACATGGTCGGGATCGCGTCCAACCTGTGCACGAGGCATGAGAATGCCTACATACTCTCGTCGCTGATGGTCGATTGTGATTGTATCACCCACATTCGCGCCAGCAGCGGATAGTTTCTCAAGAACCAGGCCCCTATAACCAGAGTTATCCAGAGTCAATGCTATCCTCACCTATGAGTTCCGCATCTCTTCGCCTTTGGCGTGGTCATAAATCTTCGCTCAGAAGCTCTCTTGTGTCTAGAAGTATCAGATGAAGCCAAACAGCATAAGCACTCCAAAGAGAATGAATACGGAACCAGATACTTTTCTTACTGTGGCCATTGAAATGACATTGGCAAGCCTGTCCCCTGCGAATGCCCCGATGCTATTGACAACGAGAAATCCAATGAGTGCCCCTACAAGGACCATAACTGGGAACTGAGATTGGGCGGCTAAGCCCACGACTGCAATTTGGCTCTTATCGCCGAGCTCGGAGAAGAAGATTAAGGAGAACATGTTCAGGAAAGTTTGGGGGTTGTCACAGCTGTCTGCTTGCTCAGGTATTTTTCGGACCAGCGTATGAATCCCTAAGCAAATGAAGAGAGCCGCGGACAGGTATAAGATGAACTCGAGTGGAAGGGCTGATGATAAGATGAATCCAATGACTACTGCAATCAGCGTTGAACTTGCAAGAGCAAGCATGGCAACAAGTAGTACTACGGCAGGGTGTCTATGTTGAGCGCCAAGACACATGGTCGTGATCATTGTCTTGTCACCGATTTCTGTCAGGAGAATCAGAGTCGACGATGTAATTAGAACCTCAAGAAATGTCATCTCGGCGCGCTGACAGATGTAGTGAGCTATTGAATCTATGGATGTTTCACTCTTGGAGAGATTGGTGCGGGAGGTGGGACTTGAACCCACGGACTCCTACGAGAGCGGATATCTCATTCGAATGACCCCTTATCTTCATACGATCTTAAGTCCGCCGCCTTTGACCAGTCTTGGCTACTCCCGCGTTCTATGGTCAAACCCGCAGGAACTCACCGCAAGTCTTTGGGCTAGCGAGTTGACTCTTCAATGCTTTGGTGATTAATGACAGATGCATTAGAAGTATGGTGGGGCGGGCCGGATTTGAACCAGCGACCTTCGAGACCAACAAGTTTGATGCTCATTGGATTCTCGGTGTAAGCGAGACATCATAGCCGGGCTAGACTACCGCCCCATCGAAGCGTGCCAAGTAGTAGGCCGAATAAAAGCGTTGCTTACTGGTGAATGGCGATTAGATGCACTTCTTGGCGAGATTGATCCAGTACGACCTTCTGAATGTTTCCATAACCGAGCTCGGCCAGTCTATCCTGTAGAGCATGCAATTCCTCATTTGTTGGCTTGATTTTCAGTGCCGCGACAATCATACCACCTCTCTTCAACAAGGGCGTAAATCGCTTTGTCAAGGTGATTGTATTGTTGGGATCTGTTGTAACGTCAATGAGTAGAAGGTCGAGTTCGTTTGGACCGCAGATAATCATAGGGTCAACTTCAAATGCATCACATATGAGAATCGAAACATCTGGAAATGTTTCTGAGATTTCGCTCAGTTGGACAATAAAATCGTCTGAGAATTCTAGACCGATAACTTTGGCGCCTTTCTCTGCCAGATAGATCAGGAACCCACCAGCTGAACTGCCGATATCAAGGGCCAAGATACCAGGGTTAGCAAATTGAATGTCGAGTGCAGATTCAATTGCCATAAGTTTGGAATAACCCTGTGGAGTATTGGATGCTCGGTCATTGACTAAAACCTCTTCCTTGCCTGAAATCCAAGTTGATGGTTTGGCTATTCTTCCATCGACGGTAACACCGCCAGCTCGTATCGCACGTTTTGCCACTTGGCGAGATGAGAACAGTTTTTGTTCTGTGAGCCAGACATCAAGCCTAGGCATCGCGAATCGCCTCCATTTCGCGCGGAATGACCAGATGCATTGGAACACCCCTTAGTTTAGGCCCTATGGCTGTGACTATCCCTGAAGCACGTGTGCTTCGTTTGCATCTTAGAGAATACTCGAAAGGACCAATTCTCTCAACTCTGTAGATATCCCCTTCGTGACCTGATTTCGAGAGAACTCTATCAAGTAACTCTCTTGTAACACCGAAGACAAGAAGGCGTTCATGATCGTCCTTGCTCCATCTCTTGATTCTGTCAAGAGTCTGCCTGC
>JAGLUV010000130.1 GCA_023134215.1 Candidatus Thorarchaeota archaeon
TAACGATGTTTTCTATCTCTTTTGACTTGGTAGCCCATCCAAGGGAATCCAATCTAACCAAGAATTCGGAGAACATCATTATGCCCCCGGACTCCTTGGATTCCTGTGCTAATCGAAGGATGTCTCGTCTCAGACCCTCAAGCCTATCGTCCCGCTTCAGCAAACGCGTGACCATTCCCTTCTTTTTCGTCGCTTCAGCAATCCATGACTCGGGCTCATAGCCGAGCTCAGTCAGAAGCTCCTCAAATGCACTTCTATAAGCAGGTATGCTGAGTAGCGTACTACCTTGTTTCTGGAATGCAACTCGCAGCCTATCTCTGATTTCGTCGATGTGTTGCGCCCGTTTCATTAGTTTGTCAAGCCTGATTGTGAGGAGTTCCTCGTCTGAAAATGGATCTAGGGTCACCGGTATAACCAAGTTACTCGTTGAGCTTAGAGTGAACTCGATTTGCTTGTCGTGGTAATCATTTGCTCGAATTACTCCCTCATAGCGGCTTTTGGGCAGTGACACCTTAATCACTCCGCCAGCATCTGATTGAAGAAGAAATGCACCTAGCTCCAGAAGAGCACCCTCAATGGGTTTGCCTGAATCATCGTGCACGTGGAATCTAACGAAGCAGGTTGCATCAGTACCTGAAAGAAGAGGGGACACCTTGCTGAGTTTCATTGGCTTTTTCTTGCTCTCCGGAAATCCAGAAATGATGCTGCTGATTTCATCAAGCAGATTTGCTTTCACCAAGCCATCGGATTGCAGAGATTTGCCACCCTCCCTGATTAAGGAACGAGAAACTCCAATGGCGAGAAGGTTGTTCTTTTTCGAGGAGGTCCTCAAGAAATTCCTGAATCCAACATCATTGTTGGCGCGGCGTGTGAGTTCGTCTGTAATCGGGCTGAGCCCGGAATCAGCAGTAAGAGGATAAACATAGTCACGACGTCGACCGACTTGCTGGTCAATGGAGGGCAAGTACGATGGAGGGTATACCACGACACGCAGACGGCCTTTCTTAGAGAAACCAATCATTATGAAGGGGATCATCAGGGTTGCGCCGTCTTCATCTGGACAAACACCACTGCAAGCAACAAGAAAGGTTTCGTGCAATAGTCGACGCTGACTCTCAATTCTACTTTGCGCGCTCTTAGTTCGCGAATGCAGTTCCTTTTGCTGTACAAGCAGATCCCTGAAGGCTTCTTGGTTCCGGGTCAGAATCTCTTCACGTCTGGCGATATCTCTCTTCAGAGCTTTATTCCGACTCTTCAACGTTGTTTCAATTTCTCGTCGTTTCGAGGACCGTTTACTTGTTGAAGAATCTCTCGCTGTCATTTGTTCAATCCGCGACTGCAGATTCGCGACTTCCTTCCGAAGAACGTCTATGCGTTGATTGAGTCTGGCGATTTTCGTCGATGTTTGGGATTCTTTTTCAGAAACGATGTTCCGCATTTGAGATGCAATTCCCTCATCAACGCGAGAGAGAGCGGCTCCGGCATTTCGAAGAACTCGAAATGTTTCCTGAAGAGCCTCAGCACATTTCTCAACATCTGAATCCTTCAATAGCTTCGGAAGACTGAGGGCGTACTCCTCAAGCCTCTCTTTGGTTGGCCACTCCAACATCTG
>JAGLUV010000131.1 GCA_023134215.1 Candidatus Thorarchaeota archaeon
TCACCCAGCGGTGCATTCCGAATCATTTCGATACGGGCACCAGGTGTGATTCCCATGTCTGCGATACGCCTCTTGACGGCACCGGATCCTGTCACCTTAGTCACGGTTGCAGTATTACCTCTCCTCAAATCACTCAATTTAGTCTCCAAAAGAATTTCTCTCCAGAAGTTAAGTACTTCTATGGAAATTCGTGCTATCTAACTCCTATATAAAAGCTTCCAAATAAGGCGACTGCGCTTAGAAAGTGGTTCTTGTTGGTCCTGCGCAAGGACCTTTTCGCCAGAAGACACGCTTGTGTTCAAGAGAGTGTGCTAAGCGGCCGACAATAAACTCTGTAGGTATGCTTATATAATTTAGACAAATCTAACTGCAACAGAACGAAACCTCCATATCCAAAATTGGATGAGTGCCGACCCAACCAACGCCCACAAGGAAGTGCATCAATGGAAACTATTCTGACAGTTGAAATTCCCGGTCACAGGGCTGTAAGGCTAAGTACGGTTGCCGCAGGTACAGATTGCACGATACTTGGAGTAGCTGATGAGGGCCAGAACAGACCCCTTGGAGGCAAGCCAATCACTGATTTCTTCTGTGGAATTAAGGATGATGATGGACACCGGGAAAGGCGAGTAGCTCGACGACTTGATCCCCTTGGATTGACATCTAGTATGGTTGTGGAAAGGCGAGTAGTTCGACGACTTTGTGCCCTTGGGCTGACACCTGGTACGGTTGTAAAAGTCATACGTGAACAAGACGGAGGTCCAATACTAATTCAAGTCCGGGACTCGAAACTTGCGCTTGGTCGCGGATTGGCTCACAAGATACTGGTGGAGGAAGTCGCTGCGGAAGAAACACCTGCATGAGGGTGGTTGTGTGTTTAGAGAGATTCTTCGAGAGATGATTGCAGATGGACTCATCAACAAACCCCACATCGCCAGAAAGGTGGGTGTTCATGTAGAGGTTGTTGAGGATATCATATGCATGTTGGTTGATCATGGATACTTGTCCAAAAGCAGCCATGCTGAATTGGGCCATTCTGCTTGTGCTGGTTGCCATCTCGCATCCAAATGCGGGTCCGGAAACTCAACTCTACAGACCTACAGCATCACTCCAAAGGGAATGAGGTACGCTGAAGCATAGAGGGAAGAAAACGCTTCTAATTGGGCCAGAGAAACCTAAGGAGGATCTTTATTGTTCGACATACTCCTGAAAAGGCGATGCCTGACATTGATAGGTGAATCAGTAGGCGGATAGCATTAGGTTTCGACAGTTCCCTAGAAGAAGAGTGCAGACAATGGATCCTCCTTGTAGATCCTAGATATAATTTTGTGAGACATGTCAAACACCCTCATTCTTGGAGTCATGCAAGCATTTGTTGGGCATATGCGGATGCAGTTATAGCACTTAATGCAGTCACCGACTTGTGTGGGATAAGGGTCCAGAGTCAGTATATTCACAGGACAAGACTCAGCGCATTGTCCGCATTGGATACATGTTTCTCTGGTGAAACGCACGTGGGGAAGTAGAGCCATGCCAAACCGAGTCGCTATGAGCTTTTCGAGGATACGAATTGCCAAAGACTTGGGTTTCAGCATGTCCATTGGCACTTGTCTTGGTCCGGAATGGCGTGCCTTGCTGACGAGAATGCGGCCAAAGGTCGTTGCTAGATTCAAATCCTCTTGGTCAGGATGCAGTCTGAACTGATCTTTCTCCTCCTCAAAAATCATAGAATGGCTGGCAACGATCTTTGCAGCACCTAGAATCTCGTAGCCCTTCTTGAATAGTGATTTTGCTGCATGATACAGGGCACTCCCACTAATTAGACCGTATGTGACGAAGACAGCTCCAAGCTTGGCATTAGTAGTCGGTAGTCCTGACAGAAATAGCTCGATAGGATCGATGACCCTCCACGCGTAAACTGGAGACCCTAAAACCACT
>JAGLUV010000132.1 GCA_023134215.1 Candidatus Thorarchaeota archaeon
AATTCATCTTGCTTTTCTTGGAGCGATTATCCTGACCTCTGAGGGCAGGTACTTGTGCAGCGCTTTGGGGATCTCGATGCTTCCGTCTTCCCTTTGGCAGTTTTCGAGAATCGCTACCGTAGTTCTAGGGTTGGCCATCATTGTGCTATTTAGCGTATGGAGGTATGATTTCTCAGTGCCGCCCTTTTTCAGCCTGTACTTAATGTTGAGTCGAGTCGCCTGATACGCGGTGCAGTTGCTGCATGAACCCCCCTCTCGATATCTCTCTTGACCAGGCATCCAATACTCGAGATCATACTTCTTGGCCGCAACGATTCCGATATCTCCCGTGCAGACGTTCACAATGCGATAAGGCAGCTTCAATGCCTGAGCCATTTCCTCCTCATTCCTAATGAGTTCCTCATGAATGAGCCAGGATTCATCCGGATGACTGAGCACGAACTGTTCGACCTTGGTGAATTGATGAACTCTAAAGATACCCTTAGTATCCTTCCCGTGGGACCCCGCCTCCTTCCTGAATTGCGTACCAACCCCCGCTAATTTTACAGGCAAGTCTGCGGGTTCGAATATCTCTCCCATATGCATTGCAGCCATTGGATGCTCTGAGGTGGCAATGAGATACAGGTCTTCTCCTTCAATTTTGTACATGACCTCTTCAAAATCTGCAAGATCCGTGACACCTTCATACGGCTCCCGACGCATCATAAAGGGCGGATAGATCGGTGTGTAACCCTTTTTGAGAAGCATCTCCAATGCCATCTGCTGCATGGCCAAATCTAGCAGCACAAGTTCATTCTTCAGGAAGTAGAACCTAGATCCCGCTATCTTAGCTGCTCTCACGATGTCTCCAACGTCAAGTAACTTCAGGAGATCCACATGGCTCCGGACCTTAAAGTCGAACTGAGGACGACCACCCCACTCCCTCACCACTACATTGTCATCCTCATCCTTACCATAGGGAACGGATTCGTGAAGGATATTGGGGATGCTCATTTGAATTCCCCTCAGCTCGTGTTCGAGCTTGGCGGTCTTGGTTTCAATCTTCTGGATTTCTGAGTTCACACTGTTAACTTTCTTGACAAGGTCGTGGTCATCCTCGCCTGATTTCTTCAGCTTTCCAATCTCCTTGGACAGGCGATTCCGATCAGTTCTAAGTTCCTGGATTCTTTTCTTTAGCGATCTGGCTTTAGAATCAAGGGCGAGCAAGCGGTCAAACATCTCCAGCTTTGCATCATTTCGGCGCTTGCGGAGGTCTTCTCGAATGAGTTCCACATTTTCGCGGATGAATCGGATGTCATGCATTAGTTATCACACTCTAGGAGGTTGCTTGTTCGTAGACTTTCTCAAGTTGTTCTAACTGTGTAGTCCAAGAATACTCTTTTTCCACCTTCTCTCGACACCGCCTTCCCATTGAACGCCTAAGCTCACGGTCCTCAGCAAGGCGACGCATAGCCTTAACGACAGCGGCTGTGCTATTGGGCTTCACAAGTATACCCTCTTTCTCACTTAGGAGCTTAGTGGTTTCACCAATTGCGGTGGTGATGACCGGAAGTCCACAGCTCATTGCTTCCATAACGCTAAGACCTAACCCACCTATGTTCTGGGGAATTACAAAGACATCTCCCTGTCTGAAAACTATTGGAATCTGCGAGTGGTCAATTATTCCCGGCCATCTTACAGAACCATCATTGACACAGTTTTCTAGTTGCGACTTCAGCATACCATCGCCGAGAAGGGTCAATCGCGTATCCGGATTTTCCCTATGATATTCCTTGAAGGCGTCGAGAAGAATGTCTACACCCTTGTCAAAGCTCAATCGCCCAACGTATACGAAGTCTACAATACCATCCTTGTCTTTCTCGCTTATTCTAGGACTGAACAGTTTCGTGTCGACACCATTTCTGATCACAGTGAGTTTGTCCTCAGGAATTCCGTATTCAGTGAAGTATGGTTTCTGCGATGGGTCCACGAGCACAATCTGGTCGTACCTCTTGCTTGCGAAGAGGGACGCTTTCCATGCTACACCGAATAGCGTAGTGTAAAACGAGGCCCCGCTGGCATATGCCAGATGAAAGGTCACCACGAGTGGTGGTACCGCCTTCTTGAAAGCTGGAAGCAGAAACTCAGTACTCCCGGAGTTCATCTGAACGTGCAAAACATCAATGTCATGTCGTCGACTCTCCTTGGCAATCATTTTTCCTGCTGCAGGCGAGTCGAGCGAGTAATGAGGATTCAGATGTACCGCAGAAATCCTATGCACATGATCTTCAGGAAGACTACTTCCCGTATAGGATTGTGCGAAGATATGCACATCATGCCCTC
>JAGLUV010000133.1 GCA_023134215.1 Candidatus Thorarchaeota archaeon
ACAGGAACCACAATAGCCCCTCCTCCAATCCCAAGGAGTCCAGCAGCTACACCTCCCACGAATCCACCAAGAAGCGCAATGGCTAATCTGCCCCGGCTTAACTGTGCAAAGTCGAATGCAGCAATCTCACTGGCGAAATCTCCCTTCCTTCCCTTCTTTGCGAATAGCATTTTCAAGGCGATTGGGAACAATATGATGCCAAAGACAAGCCGCAATATGTAATCATCAGTTATGAGTGTCCTAAGAGCCACACCGATTAGGGAACCCGGTATTGTTGTGATCGCGAGGAACAGTCCAACCTTCACTGAAATTGGCTTTGGATCTTGCCGCCAGTAGGTCACCGTGCTGGCTACTGCTACAAAAAATGCGGCAATCAGCGCAGCGACTGGCGCGTTAAGCGCAAGTAATCCGAAAGCGATGATTAGTAGAGGCGTATTGATGATACCTCCACCTATTCCCAACATCGAAGAGAGAGTGCCCACTCCGATTGCAAAGACAATCAGGATTAGCGCTTCAGTAAACAGTACCTGCAAGGATGCTCCGCTCAAGAGCGAGGAAACGGTATCGACTACTTAAGGAGTGCCATACGAACTCGTGATGGTGTTAGAGAATCCAAGACGCCTGAAGATAGTGGGCTAGGAAGGCGTCTTTCTCATGCTTAAGTAATAACAACCAGCCAAGATAACTGCCACTCCAATCAGCATCACTATGGCGCCGAAGGATTCCATGTCTATGTTGCCACCTGCAGTCATTAGTCCATAGGTTCCTATTGCCGTTATAACCAGACCAATAATGGCGGCAACTTGCCCGGGTCTTTCATCGAACTTCATAAATTCGGGAACGTGTTCTCTTCTATCAATCGCAGGAGCTTCGGAAACCTTCACGTCGTATTTGAAGTACCTCGCTCCATCCTCTGTGAGATGCCCCCTCAATGTTCCCTCTTGGGTGAGCTCCGTAAGGAGGATCCCAACTTCTTCTTCTGGGATTCCTAATTCAGTGCTCATCATCTGAACTGAACTCAAATCGCGAACGATGACTAGGTGAACAAGCCTTTCTCTAGTGTTCGTCATAGCGGTTTCACTTCATAGGGGGTCGTTTTTGGACATAAAGCTAGCGTTATAACCTAGGAGTCGCTGATACGCTGCTCCGCGCATATCAATGGTCACTCAAGAATGCAAGTACTAAGATAGTCGGCTGATGATATCCTTGACCCAAGTGTTTGCCTTGCTTTGCTGTTTTTCAAAATCGCCCTTCCGCAATAGGTATCCCTCGAAGTTGATCCATGTCATCGGTTCCTTTGGCAGTTTCTCGATAACCAAGTTCATGTGACACTCAGGGGTTTCTACCTCCTTGCACACGATGAAGGTGGCAACAGGCTTCTCTCTCAACAAATCTTGATTCTGATCAATGAACGCCAGGATTGGTTCTTGTACCGCGCCGGCATATACTGATGTACCCAAAACGAAAAGGTCGCAATCTTGCGTGTTGATCTCTTCTGGTTTACCGACTTCAACTTCCAATCCATTTGATTCGAAAGCTGCTTTGAGCCACTCGACAACTTGGACTGTAGCTTTTTTCCGTTTGGTGGAGTACACAATTCCAACTGTAGTCATAATGCTTGCCCCATTTCTTGTTGGAGTGATTCTCCCTATTTGTCTTTTCATGCTCACGCATGATGCCGTTGTAACTCTGAGGCTCGAGTATGCCAATACCGTCGAAACAAGTGAACGAGTGCTTAGACTTCTCTCCTCACTGTATTGAGTGTTGCACCACAATAGGGACACTTGATGCGTAGTGGTCCGACCCATTCCACGATTTCAGGATTGATGCTTGCGCCGCAGGCTGAGCATGTCTCTGGGGGTTCGTGAATGTAGCTCTTCTCCCTTGATATCGATGCATCTATTGGTTGGTCCGTTGTCCGTGAAAACAGCGACCCGCCTGCAAACGGAATCGCACGTAGAATCAAAGTGACTCCAATCATGCAAGCTACGCCCGGGATTCCTAGTATGAAGAGCAGAGTGACCGCAGTAGAGTTGCCACCTACATCTGACACAAGTAGTATCAGACCAGTGATTCCACCTAATACTATCACAGCAATTCCGCACATCATCCCCGACATGTTGATAGATTTCGATTTCTTCATTGCCATTTCCAATCCTCATAGATTCATCCTAACCGCTGCAGATATGGCCGCATACGCCAAGAACGTATCTAATGATTATAAAACTGCATCTCATGGAAATCTTCCGGCGTGGGAATGGCAGCTGCGTAACACTCCACTCGTACGGTGGGCTTTCTTGCCTTAGCATTATTGATGCTATCTTTCTATCTCCCATTTGCAATTTTCAAACGCAATTGGCTTGACGAGATATGCCTCTTCAATCAACAACAATCCAAACTATGCCTCAGTTATGCTCTGGTGTGCCAAATAGCTGGAAAAAGTTAAGAGCTCAAACTTGTAGGTTCAATTAATCACACATGCAATAATGCGATGGGATGGTTACGTTTGAGCCGTGAACAATCATATTCTCAGATTCACTACATCGGTGCGGTAGTCGGCTTTATTGCTGGAGTTGTCGTGAATATCGCACTAACAGTCGCCCTTCCTGTTCGACAGGCAGCTTATCTCTTCACGCAGGTATTTGTCATTTGTGTACTCGTTGGCCATTTCCTTGCGAATAGAGAGAGATTTGCTAACAAGATGGGTGGGTTTGGTGCTGCACTTGGAATTGTACTTTTCTTTATCATTTTCATCTTGTTGTGGCAATTAGGAATAAACCCAGGCTTTTTTGGATCTTCACAGGAATATCCTCTAGTAGATGACTTCTCTGTGCTCGGCATATTTCTAATCCTTGTGATAATCTGCTATCTTGCTCCAAATAGATGGAACTTATGAATCGGGAGATGCTAGCCGAGAGTTTAACGCTGGGACCCCATCGATTCGCAGCTCTGTTGGAATGGGCTACGGGCTCAACAGCCTCCTGTCACGGTTTATCGGGTACTGGAAAGACGAAGCGTTTCATCAGATGTGCCACGGGGTTTCAAGGGCTTCTGGGGATTATCAACTGATATGCACATTCTGCGGAAAAAACAGCGAACCAATTGCAGTCTTTGTATGCTCTGCCAAGTGTGCAATAGACACTATTTCCGATTTTCTTGTTCACCACCACTGGTCTTCGGGTACGGATGGCGTAGTGAAGATGTAAATCACTGAGATACATGCTGGCAGCACCAACATCAACGCAGTTACAATGGATATGAATGCTAAAGCCATATCAGGGGACCCCACGTAAGTCACATCAGGGTTCACATGAATATGATAGATAGCGATGAAATATAACAGACCGCCTATTATGCCATGGTATAGCGCCCATGTCGTCCACAATCCAAGGAGGAAATTGTATTGACGACGAGTCCAAACTGCCCACGCCAGCCAGAGGGGAATCACCGTGCAGGGAAGGCACACGCCGAGTATCAACCCAAGGACGAAGCGGGACGCGGACGAGTTGCTCTGTATGAGACTCGGCAAGCCGAGCAGCATAATTCCGAGCCACCACGATGCCTGAATAACCAGGCCAACTGATGTGGCAATTGACAGTGTGCGACGTTCCATCGATAGCCACCAAACTCTTACACTCACCGAAACATAAGATACTTTCGAGAATCCGTGCACCATGTACCGAGACCTGCCCTGCTTAAGGGCCTTCGATCGTATCCTAAATGATCTGTGTTTCTTGTCCGCTGTCAACCTCGATTCTATTGTTGTCCAGTGCCACTTGGGGTCTTTGTCCTTTCACATCTCGTAGAAGTACTTGCCTTTAGCATAGATAATCTCATCGCCGGCGGTGACTTCACCTTCTGTCATGGACTTTATCATGTCGACATGTACAGCGCTCTCGTTCACACCATTGCAGTCTTTGTATGCTCTGCCAAGGGCGCAGTGGATTGTATCACCTATTTTCTCATCAAAGAGCATATTGAGTGTGTGCCTCTTGATTCCCCGATTGGTGCCTATTGCCATCTCACCGAGACGTCGAAACCCATCATCTATCTCAATAATTCCTTTCAGAGTCTTCTCTTCCTTCTCCGCAGAGTAGTCGACAACCTCTCCTTTCTCAAACTTCAGCCTGACGCCCTCAATGTCTTTGGCAGTCCTGTGACCTTTATCCCGACTAGGTGCGTTGTCGCCCTTTGTATAGAACCTTCCATCCCTGATCTCGACAACCCTAGGAATGACCCGCCCCATTATGCCCCAGTCCGCTGTGAATGCAATGATGTCGCTCACTTTCACAGGTCTTCTCTAAAAGAAGATTGGTTCTCCACCTCGAAGTATCGGAAGCATGGATTCAGTCGGGCCAATGACACCATAGAATAACTCATCCGATCTCATTCCAATACCATCTCCCGCTATCTGGATCTGCTCCCAGATATTCAAATGCCTGCTGAATCAACACCTCTCGTATTGGGAAACGGGTTGGTGGGACACCCTGCTTCAGAAGCTTGTTGTCGCTGAGCCCTCCTTTGGATCTCAGCCATTTTTTGCTGGAACTTGTTTCTTGCAAGTCTCGGCATCAGACTGTTGGCAACTGCCTTGAATACGTTACCCACTTCTTGAAGGCAGAAACCATAGACTGCATATGACTCCTTGAAACGTTCCAGCTCTTCATTTCGCTCATACTTTTTCACCATTATTATCAGAAACTACCACGAATACACGGGAGTTCCCCGTGTCCTCGACTTCAGGGACCC
>JAGLUV010000134.1 GCA_023134215.1 Candidatus Thorarchaeota archaeon
TTCGTGTGGAGCGACTGCGTTCCACCCAACACACCCTGCAAGGCTTGAAGAGTCACCCGCACTACGTTGTTATCCGGCTGCTGCGCGGTCAACGTGCAGCCAGCTGTCTGCGTATGGAACCTCATTCTGCAAGAGTTGTCATCCTTTGCGCCAAACCTATTGCGCATTATCTTGGCCCAAAGCCTTCGAGCTGCCCGAAACTTGGCAATCTCTTCAAAGAAGTCACTGTGCGAACCAAAGAAGAAGGACAATCGAGATGCGAATGAATCTACATCGAGGCCGACCTTGATAGCTGCGTCAACATAGGCAATCCCGTTGGCTAGCGTGAAGGCGACCTCCTGCACGGCTGTCGATCCAGCCTCTCGGATATGATAGCCGGATATGGAGATTGTGTTCCAAAGCGGCATTTTCTTCGAACAGAACTTGAATGTGTCAGTGATGAGACGCATGGATTCCTTGGGTCCGTGGATAAACGTCCCGCGGGCGACATACTCCTTTAGAATATCATTCTGAATTGTCCCGCGAAGCTTATTCATGGGCACGCCCTGCTTCTCACCTACGGCGATATACATTGCCAAGAGAATAGCTGCAGGAGCATTGATCGTCATGGATGTGCTGACCTTATCTAATGGGATTCCATCGAATAACAACTCCATGTCTGCTAGAGAGTCGATTGCCACTCCGACCTTACCAACCTCACCTTGGGCGAGAGGATTGTCAGAGTCATAGCCTATCTGAGTTGGAAGGTCGAAGGCTATAGAGAGGCCAGTTTGCCCTTGACCAAGCAGAAATTTGAAGCGCTCGTTTGTTTCCTTCGCGGTAGCAAAGCCACTGTATTGGCGCATCGTCCAAAAGCGTCCACGATACATCGTAGGCTGAACGCCGCGCGTAAAAGGAAACATGCCGGGAAAACCCAGCTCCGGCCCATAATCCTTCAGCGCCGTCTCAGAGGGGCTATATAGGCGGTTCACCGGTATTCCTGAGAGCGTCTCAAATCGCTCCTTCCTTTCGGGGAACTTAGCCAGTGTCTTTGCGACAGGACCCTCGTCCCATTCCTTGATTGTCTTGCGGAGACCCTTTTCAGATCCCATTATTTTTCACCTACTCCCTAACACTGGTCAAGAACTCAGCAATTAGTCGCTCGGCAACCGAGTACGGATCGTCATTCCGTCTAGCTATCTTCTTGATCGCCTGTTCGTACTCTGGAGTGCCCCGGAGCCTTGTGAAGAGCTCCTTGGTTAGCTTGTATTCCATTATCTGTTCAAGCTCATCACGGCTGCGTTGAAGCCCCTTCTGCTTCAAGAGACCGGTTTCTTGCAGATAGGACATGTGCTTGCCTATCATATCTACAAGTTCCGGAATGCCATCCCCAGTGAGCGCATTGGTAAGCAATACCGGGGGTCGCCAACTCCGTTCCCTGGAATCGAGATCGAGCATTGCGTTGATCTCAGTGACCTTCTTATCAGCCCCCGGATAGTCAGCCTTGTTAACGACAAAGATGTCTGCAATCTCCATGATGCCCGCTTTGATGGCCTGAATGTCGTCCCCTGCTCCTGGGACATCTGCCACGATGACTGTGTGTGCAACTTCAACAACTTGGACCTCGGATTGACCGGTGCCCACTGTTTCCACAATGACTATGTCCTTGCCAGAGGCGTCTATAGCACGTACTGCATCCGAGGTAGTCCGAGCCAGACCACCGAGGTGCCCTCTAGTACTCATGCTCCGCACATAGACGTCCTTATCGAGGCTGTGTTCCTGCATCCGAATTCTATCGCCGAGCAGTGCACCGCCAGTGAATGGACTCGATGGGTCAACACACACTATTCCGATAGTTTTACTTCTCT
>JAGLUV010000135.1 GCA_023134215.1 Candidatus Thorarchaeota archaeon
AAAGACGACTTCGACAGGGAAATGAGATTCAATGGGCCTTCATCTCCACGAGCCGTTTCTCAAGCCACTCTGCTTCGAATTTGTTTGCCCCCTCCAGTATATCGTCAAGTGAGTGACCGATGGCGTATTCCTGCACCAAGTCCAGTTGCACTTCGAACTGGAGAGTTTCATTAAGATCGAGGATGCAGGTCACAGTGAGCTCTGAGATGCTCTTTTTTGGTATCTTATCGAAGATGTGCTGCGTGATGGCCGCTTCACACTCTTCTGTCAATTGCTCAAGGTCAGATTCCGATAGCTCGGGCAATCCAATCTCGAATACTGGATTCATGTTTCTCACTGGAGCCTGAGATTATGTTTGCTAAGCTCGCCCTGTATCTTCTCCTGAAGCTCCTTCAGACTAGCTGCAATTGATTCCACTTTCTTATTCATGGAGTTCAGCGTCTTCTCAAGAACTTCTTCTCGATCTGCAAGCTCCTTGACTGTTGAGGGCTTGTCAACCTTAAACAGAATTTGCCCGACATTCTTGTAGGTCACAACATCATCAGGCTGCTTGTTTAACTCTTCAAGAGTTGCTTTGACCTGATTCAATTCCATTTGCCATGTCTGCGATTGTGCAGCCATCGTTTCATAGTTGCGCTGCATGGTATCGAATTTTCGCAGTTCTTGTTCCAAAGCGGGGGGTAATGTCTGAGCCATAATTGTCGAACTCCCTTTCAAGTGCGGGGCGTTTCAAAGTGCGCCTGATGAGTCACGACTTAAGGGTTTTGGCTTGTGTCAGTCACGGATTCCACAGCCATCTTACAGCCAGACACCCACGCCAGATAGGAGTTCATTGCAGCCCTCAAGGCGGTGAGGTCTCCTGCTGTGATTTCAATGATTAAGGTAGACCCCTCAACTGAAATGCTGGCTGCAGCTCTGTCTGTAGGAGACGCGTCGATTTCTGGCAACAGAGCAGATTGTATCATTATAGCCAATTCGTCCGATTCCAAATCAATGGAAAGCGTTGCATTTGCGCTCTGAATTGGCTCTGAGGTCATGGCTTTCACACTCTGCGTTAATAGCTGTTCTTGGTGACCATCCTCGTAAAAGGACTTCGAAACGTGTTCTCTTGTACCAAATGTTATGGCACTTGCTGTTTTGCAATGAGCTAACGAGGAACTACACAGTAACCGAGGTTATCCTCATCCTTGGCCCGATCTCAAGACCATCTTCTGCATGATAATGTGTCCAGAGAGTTTTGCCAGTTGGGAAGTCCTGAAACCACACCACAACCTTGGTCTTGCCTTGTGATCCAGCAGACACAATTTCCGGTAATTCAGCAATGGGCGCATCTAGGAGCTTGCTCAGCATTTCAGCAATTGCTCTGGTTTGTTCACCAGCTCCAATCTGAACTGCTATTGAATGGATAGCACGCATCTTCGGACTGCGTGAGGAGGTCACTTCGCGGCGAAGCGCAGCACTCTCCATCCGCACCTCCATTAGCTGTTCTCCATCGGGTGCTAATATCTGCAGGCTTCTTGGATTCCCCTTGAAAAGCGATACTACAATGGCAGCACTTGCTCTCGACTGCCTGATTCGTGACGAAAGCTCGGCTATGTTCATTCCGCCGCGGTTGAATCGCTCAGTACCGGGGAGTACAGTCCAGAGATCGCGTACAAAAGAGCGGACTCTGT
>JAGLUV010000136.1 GCA_023134215.1 Candidatus Thorarchaeota archaeon
GCACTGAAAGACCTGGGTTTCGAAAAGGTTCTTGTTGCAGATTTCGACGTTCATCATGGGAACGGGACACAGACGTACTTCTATGAAGACCCCGATGTTATGGTTATTTCATTCCATGAAGACCCTGAGTGGATGTATCCTCACGATGGTCATATCGGGGATATTGGGGCTGGCAAGGGGAGCGGGTACAACATCAATATGCACTTCCCGATGGATTCAGGCGACAGTGTCTACAGGTACGCCTTTGATGAGATCGTGCCTCCTCTAATTGAATTCTATCAGCCAGAGTTCATTCTGTTTCTTCCTGGATTCGATGCGCACTACAACGATCCGTTGGCACACCTGAAGCTTACCACACACATGATTCGGTATGTTGCTGAGTACATGCATGATGCCGCTCATACCTGGAGCATGGGTCGACTTGGTGTTCTTTCAGCTGGGGGTTACGACGCTACTGCATTCGGGTGGGGAGTTGGGACTATCCTCTCAGTTCTCACAGGACACAAGTATTCGCCACCAAAACAGACACCTCCGTTTGATGACGATGAGGAGACTTGGGACATCGTTCGTTCTAACGTGCGGGATGTAAAAGAAGCAGTCTTCCCCACGCTGGGAATATCCTGCAATGTCAGCTAATGCATAGTAAGGAGAGTCGCTGCTACGCAAGTTCCTCGATGAATTGCTTGGCAACAGTAACTGCACTGGTAGCGTCCTTGCCGAACGCATCAGCACCCGTGTAGTCAACGGTTTCTTGGTTGGTGTTCCCTCCGCCTATCATAACCTTGACATCGTTCCTAATTCCAGCTGTCTTGAGGGCCTCGATTGTTGTCCTCATCGAGTCGTGAGCCACAGTAATGAGTCCACTGAGAGCGAGAATCTGTGCACCGGTTTCATTCAGTTTCTCGATGAACTTCTCAGAAGGTACGTCTTCACCAAGATCATGGACTTCGAAACCGTTGGACTTCAAGAAGGCAACAACCAGATTCTTGCCAACATCATGCACATCGCCCTTCACAGTTCCAATCACAATTTTCCCTATTGCGCTCCCTTTCTGTTTCTCAAGCAGCTTGGGCTCCACGAATGTCATGGCTTTCTTGAACAGCTCTGCTGACATGATGAGCTCTACAAGGAAATACTCGTTATTGGCAAACCTAGCTCCAACGATATCCATTCCTTGCCTCAGCCAGTCCAGTATTTGTGCTGGATCAGTACCTGCGTTCAGCTGTTCTCTGACTATGTCTAAGAGATTCTCCTCTTCGAGGTCGCCCAGGGCATCAATGAGGCTGTTCATCGTGATTCACTTACAGGTTTCTCTCGAATCGAGCGCCAGCATAAATATGTCCCGAAGAGTCACTCGCGAACTGATTCAAGTATGGTTGCTTTAGCGAAAATACCAGCGAAGTTGTCGTGAGTAGCAAGCTCGTAGTAGTTTATTTCCCTTCTCAATTGCTCGACCAACTTGCGGCTTTTCTTGGACACCAGCAATCTCTTTGCTCCTTCTCCTGCGGCGTTTCCCACGGGGATAATCCTCTCAAGATCGACAGGTGGAAAGAGGCCAATCCGCAGCGCGCTAGATGGGTCGATGTAATTTCCGAATGCTCCAGCCAG
>JAGLUV010000137.1 GCA_023134215.1 Candidatus Thorarchaeota archaeon
TACATATCATTGATCTCAATCGGTGGTAGTTGACCCCGCAAACGCTTATACGTAACAAAGTTATGTCAAGATAGAGAGGACCAAAAGACGGTACCAGTTCGATGATAATCCTTGAATATCGTGATAGCAAGTTCCATGAAGCATCTGGACCATCAGTGTCAGGTATTTCCTTGAAGGTTGATGAAGCCCAGAAGAAACTCATACTCATCGTCCCATCCGGGGTCAGTATGATTCAACGTAGGGCAGCTGAGCGAAACGCTCGTGGCATTTCAAAGATAGGATATCAAACCAAGACCAAGGGCGGTGTTGGTCGCGGGTTTGAGGTTATATTTGAAGGCCATGGCGGAGGACTACCAGATCGGCTCAAGCATTCTCCCAGAGAGGTTTACTAGCTCTATCATACTCCGCGGCCGATAGACATCTGTCTGACGCTGCGAGAAAAAAGGGTCAGTAGTCATAGGTGCATAGGAGGAGCGTGAATACCCATGTCGAATGATGATATCAAGCGCATAATTGAGGAAGCTACCAAGGAAACCCTAAGGGAGTCATTTACCGAGGCAGGCCAAAAATACATCACAGCTGCCGGAGCCTTGGAACAGAGAGGCGATTTCGCAGGAGCGGAGAAGCTCTATCAACAAGCGGCTGCCACGTTCGCCAAGGCAGCGGAAAAATACAGGGCATCAAAGAGCTTCAAGAATGCCGCACTGAACATGACTTCTGCTGGAGATGTATTATCGGATATGGGTCAATCAGTCCAGGCCATAGATGCATATTCGCAGGCAGCAGATGATCTCTATTCTGCCGCTGGCGAGCATCTGATGTGGGGCGAAGATGCTGAAACCAAGAAAGGTGCTACGTTGGCGATGGCGGGTTCAATGATCTATATCATGATAGGTAAAGATGCCGATGGTTTCCAACGGGCTAGGACGTTCTCGGCTGAGAATGCCTCCAAGATGATGTTTCCGGCTGTCGTTCGCCTTAGCCAGATTCCGCAGATGCTGGAAAGTGCAATCCAGTCCGTGGATGTCAATGCATTTGCAGCTGCAGAAAACGCAGTTGTTACAGAGCTGAAATCTGCACTGGCCAGCTCTGGTGCTCAGGAATTTTCCAAATACGTCGACAAGGGTCTCGATATGGTTCGGGAGATACTCCGTGGGAAGCTCAAGGTTCCAAAGATCATCATGCAGCTGGACCTTCCAGTTGACATGACATTTGCTGAACAGTTCCCACTTCGCGTCATTATCCAGAATGTTGGTGACGGACCTGCCACAAAATTGACAGCAGAGTGGCACATTGATGAAGGGCTCAATCACATATCGGGTGATAAGGCTAAGACCATATCTTCACTGCCACCTGGTGAATCAGCCACATTCGAAATTAACGCGAAATCCTCTCAAGAACTCATGGGCGTCAAGGAGTACTCGATACTAGTTCGTGGCTCATACATGGATGCTCTCAATACGGAGTACTCGCTTCAAGCCGGTCCTGGAACTTTAGTTCTGAAAGATTTCAAAATGAGTGAGAAGATTGTCCGCGATTTGGATGTGACTGAAGCTAGGGTGGAAATTCTGGGTTCCACTATCGACGAGTCTCCCCTCGACAAGAATCCGATGCATAGAATCGTCGGAGGTCTCTCTGAATCTCTGAAACAAGTCCGGACTGATGTTGATGAAAAGGATCTTGATGCAGCGAAGGCGCGACTCGGTGTCGTTAATCAGATGGTAGATGCGATGGACGCCGTCCTTGGAGATGAAGTCATGATGGAGGGCTTGGCCAAGACTCGGAACTACGAGAAGAAGGTCTATGCGAAGTCTGTTCTAGAACCCATTTGCGATGGTGTAATCTCAGCAATCACTGAACAGGAGCGCAAGATGGAATCTGAAGCTTCTTCAACAAAGACCGAATCGACCATTCAAGCCGAGAAGAGGAGGATTGTCGCAAGCACACTCACGGAACTCAAGGCCAAGACTTCCGAGATTATCAGAGACCTCGATTCGATTTACTCTCAGATGCCAAGTGCAGCAACCACAGACATGCCTGATGAAGCTGCAAGAAGAACCAGACTCAGGAGCGCGCTGGAATCTGCGAGGACCAAGATAGTCGATGTAGAATCAAATCTTGGCGATGTTACGAAAGAGGAAGCCTTTGCAGCGGAACCGACTTCAGATGCCCCGACTAAAGCCGAGCTTACATTGGTTGTTCTGAGGTCTCTCAGAAACAGCATAACTCAGATGATGGATGAGAAGAAGGTCGAGCTAGATTAGTTCACACTCTACCTTTTTTCCATGAACGCTTCCAGTCTGTTCATTGCCTCTGTAATCATCTTAGGAGGCGGAAGGTAAACGCTTCTGAAGTGACTTGCTCCGTATGTTGGGCAGAAACCTGAGCCTGGTACAAAAACCACTCCTGTTTCGTTTAGGACATCAAGGACGAATTCCGCATCGTTCTTCCATCTGTTCCTTAGATCGATTTTGGGCATGATGTAGAAGGCAGCATCAGGTATTGTTGTAGTGATGGAATCAATAGAGTTAAGCCGAGCGGCAATGAGGTTTCGACGCTCTCTCAGCTTTCGCATTATTCCCTTTAGGTGACTTCCATCGCTTCTGAGAGCTGCGGCAGTTGCCAGTTGAGCAGGAGCATTCGTGCAGATTCTGATTCTTGCTTGCCGGATCATTGCATCTCTCAAAGGCTCCAGCTCTCCATCATTATCGTGGAAATACGCATATCCCACTCTCCAGCCCGGTGCAAGGTATA
>JAGLUV010000138.1 GCA_023134215.1 Candidatus Thorarchaeota archaeon
CCGGCGGGATTGCCATTGCCGGTTGGGCCAGTTCTTGTGTATCTCACACTGAAACTTGTGAGCGAATCCCCTCAGGATACAAGTCCTTCCAAAGGCCCGCCCCCAGACCACTTGCGGCTTAGATGTCCCAATTGTGGAGCGGTTTATTTTTACGGTCCTTCTTCTGGAGTCAAGGAGAACGCAGTTAGATGTCAGAACTGCAACAGGGAGTTTGGTCCAAAGCTCATCTCAAAGGAAACCCTGGATGGCGACTACTAGCCCATCATCGATGCCTGATCTTTTGAATAGTGCAAAACGAAAATAAGCTTCTCCTCTGGGATGCCGACGAGGACAGGTCCAGTCAGGAACCGACCTAGTTGGCACCAGTTGAAGATGAAGAAGAATGTGAGGATTGTATCCACACGGCTCAAAATCCAGTATCCGCATGGTGGGGGGCATTCCTGTTTGAATGGAAACCGCTATAGATTGTCGTAGGGATCTAGAGGGCTAGTCTTCTCCCGACGAACGAAAGAAAAAACGTGGGAGGATGAGCTAATCATACCCTCCCTTGATTGATCACCAGAACTCCTGGGAAACAACTCCTGATCTAGATTCAAGGTCCTTGTAAAGCACTGCTGCAAAGACATAGCTAATCGCGCCGAAGAGCAGCGAACTGATGAGTGCCGAAACGTACAACACGAGGGCTTGACCATAGAAGGCAAGGGGAAATAGCAGCATACCAACCACCAGTCCGATGACTACCAACGCGATGACCAGTGGAATCTGGCCGCCGAAGATGTGCCAGAAGTTACCTGTTGTCAGCTTCCATGCCTTCTTCATCGAATCGATTGCACCCAAGTCCTCAGCGACAACGACTGCGCTAGTAGGACTCAGTCTTATACTGAAGTAGAGAGACACGATAAGTCCAATCCAGGTGAGAGGAAGGGCCATCAATGTCATGATTAGGGAGGAAGAATCAACGGAAAACAAAGCATAAAAAAGGAAATACGTACCAGGGGCCGACGCTCCGGAGACAATCAATGCAAGAAGAAACTGCGCTACAATCATAGTAGGTAGCCTACTGAACGCAAACGAGAGACTTGTTCCCACATCAGCTTGGTGAGAGCCATAGTCATCAAGTGCGAATTTGATGCCGCCTCCAGCAAGCACAGCATTTACAACCATGCCCACGACAGTTAGCACAATTGCCATGATGATTATCTCAATAGCCATGGCTGTTGGAGCAGTAACAAATAATCCCATCAATGTGTTGATAATGTCTGCGCCTACGTAAATCAATAGGTCGAATGCAAGCGTACCGTAAAGCGCATAGAACACTGCGAGTTGAAGCAGACTGAATGTAACTCCAATGAGGCCAACAATCAGAATATAGCTCGGTAGCTTCCGCACCCATACTTTCAACGTTCTCGTTACAAGGCCCAATGCGCTAACCGTGAAGTCTTGTTCGGGGGGGGCAGAGGGCTCAAGTCCCAATCCATCGTCATTTTCCATCAATAGTCCTTCTAAGTGATTTTGATGCCGAGGTGTAATCTTATAATATCTCCGTACTGAGTAGGGCAGAGGGGCGGAGTACGCGACAAGCAATCATGCAGGTTTCGGCCGGGCGTCGAAGATCTCCATGAATTTCATGCCTCTTGCCTTTTCAAGAAGCTCCTCGAAGGCAATGATGACAACTTTCGGAGTGATTTCTGTGCTCTTCTTCGTGATGGAGGCGCCCCTCATGAATCAATGAGGTGAGGTCTGAATTGACGGCAGCCTTTGGAGCTACATGGAGGTTTAGCACGTCCATGCTATACGGATCATTCATGTCCTTCTTTGCCACCTCTATCTGGATGAGTTTGTGCGCTGTATCACGCTCTCAAAAGATAAGAGAATGAAGTGAGCAGGAAACAAGAGTTTCGCGATTGGCTTCAGGGCCAGAAGGAAGGAAGATTGAACTTTTTGTGCCCTCTTATGCTCGTCCAGCTAATACCTGCAGACACAAACTCCTATCAAAAACAACGAGTTCTTATCCCTTGGTGATTGAGATACAGACAACT
>JAGLUV010000139.1 GCA_023134215.1 Candidatus Thorarchaeota archaeon
CTCAGCTTATAATCAAATTACATCATGCCTCTATAGAGCCCGCCATCGACCAGTAGTAGCGCTCCGTGCACATAGCTTGCCATTGGACTGAGTAGAAAGGCGCAAACTGCTCCGAATTCCTCCGGAGTACCCATCCGCTTCAGAGGAATCCTTGCTTCGATTGCATCCTTAGCGGAAGAACCTCCTTCCTTAGACTTGGCCATAAGCTCGTCTACACGCTTGGTGTAGAAATAACCCGGACAGATTGCATTGACACGGATGCCCTTAGGTCCGATTTCATCGGATATTGTTCGCATCATGCCGATAACTGCAGGACGTATTGCATTTGAGAGTAATAGGTTCTGGATTGGCTCCTTGACCGAAATTGAGGTGCTATATAGAATAGACGGTGAGTCTGAGTTTCGTAGGAGCGGGAGAGCTTCCCGAGTCAGTCTGACAGAGCTCATCAGAGTGAGCTCGAATGCTGATTTCCAATGCTCATCAGATAGGTCCGAGAAGGTCCCAAGAGGAGGACCGCCGGCGTTTACAAATAGGCCGTCTAGCCTCGGAGTGGCCTGTTTCACGTGACCAATCAGTTTTGTGATATCTTCTGACTTGGAAACATCAGCCACAAAGTATTGCGAATTGGGACCCAAGGATGCATTAGCGTTCTTCAGAGATTCTTCGGTTCGCCCGCAAATTATGACTTTGGCGCCTTCTTCAACAAGTGCCTTCGCAGCCCCGTAGCCAAGACCACGAGAAGCAGCGGTCACAAGAATGGTCTTGTTCTTCAATCCAAGATCCATGATTTTGGTTCACCAATGCATTCTGAAAACAGGTGCTATATCACTGCTACGGAAGCCATCTAGCGTGCAGTTGGTGTGATTGGACGTTCTGTACGTGCCCCAAGCACGACCTCGAGGTGTAGGAATGATGCGCTTAGTCTTTGAAAGTCTGTAGGCACTTTGAACTCCCCGATACCAAGATCATTGAGTGCCCTCCTTATTCTCATGGTGGTCAGGCGTTGACTGTGCTTTGAATTGAAAGACAGCAGGACTCTGTAATCCTCCATATCTGGCATTCTGAAGACCGATTGGCATGGAATGCCCTTCTCACGGAGACCACGTTTGACTTTATTCTCTATTGCTCTCAACTGGCTTTCCACCACTAAAGCGTGTCTAAGTTGAGTACTAAAACTCCTAGTAATACTGGCATGGATGCTGGAGATATTTCGATTTGGAAGCCTTTGTTCCGAGCTATCTAGACTTGCTCTAACCTTTGTCTTGATTAGGACAAATAGGGTGCCAGCAAGCCTAGCTGGAAGGTGAAAAGGTTGGACAGAGAAGGATTTCGTGGGTTTCTACAAGAAAGAAAAAATTCTGAAAATCAGACTATGCAGTCTATCTCAATCGTAGAGAAGTTCGAAGACTTCCTGAAGAAGCTTGACCAGCCAAAGACGCTCGAGTCAGCAACATCAGAAGAGGTAGCGAAGTTTTCAATCGTGTTAATCAAAGAAGGAGCGAACACATACGACAACTTTGTTGCGTTGACTAGATATGGGCTCTTTGTGAAGAATAACGACATCTACGTGTCATTTCTTGGGTTGATCGATGGAGGTGATGTCATAGACGTACTCTATGAAAAGCTGGGCAAAATTGCTGGCAAAGAGAAACGGGATGAAGTCTTCAACGAAATCGAACTGCCGCCATTGGGTTTGCCGCCCTCTCAGAAACCCAGAATTACACAAACCGTAATGGATAAGCTGGAAGCCGTGGTTGACGCTGAAACGTGCAAGATAGTCCTATCTGAAGTTGCTCATGGAATACCAAAAGAGTACCATCTCGAGAAGAGAAATGAAT
>JAGLUV010000014.1 GCA_023134215.1 Candidatus Thorarchaeota archaeon
TCTTTGGCATCTCAAACTGGTTGCGAATCTTGTGTAGTGGTAGCAAGGCATCCATACGATTCGGTTTCGAAACACCAACATTCACGTATAGCCCATACCCTACTTTGCCGACATCCACAAGGTAACCATTTTCAACTTGTCCAACCGTGAGCTTCTCTGGTTTTGGCACTATGCCGTACTCGCGATTCAGAAGATTAGTAATGAATTCCTCGTCGTTTCCTGTGATAGAGAGTACGATATGACCTTTCTTGTCAGTAGCTGCTTTCTGCACCTCTGCGTCGAGTTCTGAAATCATATTAGAAATTTTGGATTTCATTGAGCCTAGGATCCGTCCTCGGTATGGACCGTATGCCCGAGCAATGAGTGTTATCTTCAAAGAAAGCCTATCCTGACAATGATGTCATCTATGCAATTGCTAAGTACCTTTTGTACGGGACTCAGTTTCATACGATATGAAAAAACTATGGAGAGGCTTTCAGGTCGGCTCTGAGTTCTTCCACGCGCTTGCGGAGAAAGTTGATTGCCTTATCGTTGTTTACATACTCCAGTTGGCTATTGCATACTGGACACCGGAACGAGAGGTTCATTGCTTCCTCAAAGGGGACTGGCGATGAGTCCTTATTCACACAGGTGTACAAATCATTGTTACTTTCGTGTTCTAGTCTTTGTTCTAGCAGATTCAAGACCATCATTTTCTTCCTGTTCACGAGAGATTGAGCTTTTTTCGGGTCGATATGCCAGTAATACAGAAACCAACCAGTGTTAGTATCACGGATCCGCCTGTAGGATGCGAGATGATTGTCGTGCAGTTTGTATAGTATTCTGCGAACTACATTCAGCTTTAGATCAGTCTTTGTAGCGATTTCCTCATCGGTTGTTTCTTCAGAGTTCACAAGAACTGTTGATACATCGACACCCTCTTTCCCAGCTATCTCCTCCACTACAAGACGGAAAAGGTCATGATTGAAGGAGTTGTGCACCATGGAAGTAATCACCTTAGCATATTAGATCTGTATGGCCGACTAGTTTCATACTATCCTTGAATATCCTAGTTGAGATATTTGGCCCTGTAATAGTAATGGTTTAGATACTATATAAGAGCTATTACTTGACTTCGTCTTTCTGGGACTTCTTTCGTTTGATACGTACAACGTCTCCGAGTGTGGGGCTTCCTCCTGATGTCACTCGGTCACTCTTTATCGGTACAGGTCCGATAGATTCCAGTAGAGAGATTTCAAGCTCTCTCTCTAGCCCACGAATCGTTTTCTTGGTGGGTTTCAACCTGCCAGATTCAATACCTTGGAGAGTGGAAACTCTCTCACCAACTTTCTGGGCAAGCTCTTCCTGATTCAGATTCCTCTTCTGCCTAGCACCCCGAATAGCCTGTGCGTAGTCCTCAATCAGAATCATATCCTCGAGCAAAGCACCTCTGGGCTTTGGCCTTCGTTTGACGCCAGCCCGTGGAAGTGTTGAGGTGGGAGAAGCCCTTGAAGGTTCAGATGGGCTGCCTATCCATGACGGTTTTTTCGGAGCTGAATGAATTCTCCTTGAAGTGGAATCTATTGTGTGTCCTCCAAATTTAACTGCACACTGTGGACATACAAGCATGTCAGCACCCTCTATAGTGACTTCACGGCCAGCACCTTTCATACTTCGACCACATAACTCACAGCTTGGCACGGGAATATCCCTCTTCAAGTAATTCCATTGCATCTCAACAGATAAGCATTCCCGACCTGACACAGCATGACGGCTCAGATGCCTATTTGCAACCAGAAGCTACCGCCAATGGTACTTCTTCAAAGGAATCCTTAAATCCTGAACAATAGATGAAGACGTAAGGTGACCTTTATTGCCAGGGACTACGGATGCAAAGAAAGAGGGCAGCATCGATGATTCGACCTACACCGAAACCTATACTCGGCATTTAGAGCGTCGACTTCGTGCTCTCGAAACAGAGAAACAGATACTGCATGCCGAGCGCAGTCGATTGGAGAAGGAAACTCAAACCCTGAGAACAGAACTTGAGAAACTCCGACAATCGCCGCTCATTACTGCGACCGTAGTTGAGATGCTTGACGATGGAAGGGCTGTTGTGAAAAGCTCTACCGGACCTAACTTCGTTGTGCATGTAGCATCCTCAATCTCAAGAAACCGGCTTTCACCAGGTATGCGAGTTGCTCTGAATCAGCGATCATTTGCTGTAACTCAGGAGCTTCCACCCCCGCGAGACCCAATGATTCGAGCCATGGAAATTGAGGTGGCTCCAGACGTTTCGTATTCAGATATTGGAGGCTTGGAAAAGCAGCTTGATGATCTTAAAGGGACTGTTGAACTACCTCTTCTGAAACCGGAGTTGTTTGAGAGGGTTGGCATTGACCCACCTCGAGGCGTATTGCTCACTGGTCCTCCCGGTACAGGAAAGACTCTAGCTGCTAGGGCAGTTGCTCATGAAACCACGGCTACCTTCATCCGTGTGATTGGTTCTGAATTAGTCCAGAAATTCATAGGGGAAGGTGCTAGACTAGTACGAGAAGTATTCTTGCTCGCGAAAGATAAGGCTCCTGCGATAATCTTCATAGATGAATTGGATGCAGTGGGCTCTCACCGACTTGATGTAGCGACTTCGGGAGACCGTGAGGTGCAGCGCACTCTCATGCAATTGTTAAGCGAGCTAGATGGGTTTGCTTCTCGTGGACAAGTTGCTGTGATTGGAGCCACAAATAGACCCGACATACTGGACCCGGCCTTGCTTAGGCCTGGACGCTTTGATCGGATTATTGATTTTCCGCTACCTGATGACAAGGGCAGAGAGAGGATTTTCACCATTCACACGCGTGGAATGAATATCGAATCAGAATTTAGCTATAAGCCATTGGTATCCTTGAGTGACAAAATGTCGGGAGCGGGTATCAAAGCAGTCTGCACAGAAGGTGGGATGTTTGCAATCAGTGAAGATAGAGGGTGTGTCACTCAG